>CAYJEC010000081.1:0-9779 GCA_964369025.1 uncultured Ideonella sp.
GCGCCGCGACCACGGTCTTGCCGCTGCCGACATCGCCCTGCAGCAGGCGGTGCATGGGCCGGGGCGCGGCCAGGTCGGCCGCGATCTCGTGGCCGACCCGCTGCTGGGCCGCCGTCAGGCCAAAGGGCAATGCAGCCAGCAGCTTCTCGTGCAGGCCACCCGGCCGGAGCCGCAGCGCCGGCGCGGCCAGGCGCGCACGCTCCTGGCGCGACTGCGCCTGCGCCAGTTGCTGGGCCAGCAGTTCCTCGAACTTCAGCCGCTGCCAGGCGGGGTGGCTGTGGTCCTCCAGTGCCTCCAGCCGGGTGTCGGGCGGCGGATGGTGCAGGAACTGCAGCGCCTCGCGCAGCGTGGGCAGGCCAACCGGCACCACGCCGGGCGGCAGCAACTCGGACAGCACAGCGCGCTTCAGGCCCGAGGCCACCGCCTTGCGCAAGTAGGCCTGGGGCAGGGCCGCTGTCGTCGGGTAAACCGGGGTCAGCGACGCCGACAGCGGCGTGTCGCCCTGCAGGGCCTTGAAACTCGGGTGAATCATCTCGCGGCCGAAGAAACCGCCACGCAACTCGCCCCGGGCGCGGATGCGCGCGCCGGGCACCAGGGTTTTCTGGTGCGAAGGGTAAAAGTTGACAAAGCGCAGCACCAAGGTGTCGCCCGCCTCGTCGGCCAGCCTTGCCACCAGCTGGCGTCGCGGCCGGAACTCGACGCGCGCCTCCTGCACCACCGCCTCGACCTGCACCGTCTCTCCGGGCTGGGCTTCTCCCAGGGGCGTGAGACGGGTTTCGTCCTCGTAGCGCAACGGCAGGTGCAGCGCCAGGGCCTCGGGGGTGGCCAGCCCCAGGCGTTCCAGCGCACGCGCCGGGCCGGAGGCGGCGGCGGCGGGCTGCTGTGGTGAGGGCATGGGCGGATTCTCCCCGTATCGCCAGGAACTCTGGCGTGACGCGCCACACCGGCGTGTGGCGGGGTGGCCACGTGGGCGAACACTTGGTGACGGCGACTTGCGAATCCACACCAACGACGGGCGCTCCGGGGGTGCTTTGACGCCACAATCCGCCCGCGCCTGTCTTGGCGCCCCACACACCATGCGCCTTGCTCTTCGAATGCTTGTTCTCATCGCCACCGTGCTCGGCCTCGGCGTCGCCTTTGCGTGGGCCTGGGACCGCTCGGACGCCCATGCCGAGGCACAAGTGCGCGGCCCTGTCCACACACCGGGTTGAGCCGGGGCACGCATGACCCTGTGCGCGCCCCGGCGCTGGGGGGCATGAAACAATGCAGGCTGTGCCCTTGAAGGCCGGTCCAGCCTGCAAGCCATGCCCGCAGACGCCACGCGCATCCACACCCTCTCTGATTTCGATTTCCAGCTCCCGCCGGAGCTGATTGCGCAGCATCCCAGCCCGGAGCGCAGCGCCTCGCGCCTGCTGGACGGGCGCGGCGAGCGGCCAGTCGACCGCGTTTTCCGTGATCTGCCCGCGTTGCTGGGCCCGAACGACCTGCTGGTCTTCAACGACACCCGCGTCATCCGCGCCCGGCTGCTGGGCGAAAAGCCCACCGGCGGTGCCGTCGAAGCACTGGTCGAGCGCGTGCTGCCTGGCCCAGGCTTCGAAGTGTTGGCGCATGTGCGTGCCAGCAAGTCACCGCGGCCCGGTACCCGCCTGCGCTTTGGCCGGGCCCACCCTGGCCCGGGCTTCGATGCCGACGTTCTGGGCCGTGGTGGCCCGGATGGTGGGCTGTTTCACCTGCGCTTCCCCTCCGAGCCGCTGAGGCTGCTGGAACTGCACGGCCATGTGCCCCTGCCGCCCTACATCACCCACGCCGACGCGGCGGAAGATGCCGAGCGCTACCAGACCGTGTTCGCCGAGCGGCCTGGCGCTGTGGCCGCGCCAACGGCATCACTGCACTTCGACGCTGCCCTGCTCTCTGCCTTGGCCGCGCGAGGTGTCGCCAGCACCCGGGTGACCTTGCACGTGGGCGCCGGCACCTTTCAGCCGGTGCGCACCGAAGATCTGTCGGAGCACCGGATGCACAGTGAGTGGTTCGAGGTGCCCCGGTCCGCCGTCGAGGCCATCGCCCGCGCCCGGGCTGCAGGCGGCCGTGTGGTGGCGGCCGGCACCACCAGCCTGCGGGCGTTGGAGTCGGCCGCCCTGCAGACCCCGGGCGGTCGACTGACCGAGGCGCGCCAGGGCGAGACCGATCTGTTCATCACGCCGGGTTTCCGCTTCCAGGTGGTCGACCGGCTGATCACCAACTTCCACCTGCCCAAGAGCACGCTGATGATGTTGGTCAGCGCCTTTGCGGGCCACGGGCACGTGATGGCGCTGTACCGCCACGCCATCGAGGCCCGCTACCGTTTCTTCAGCTACGGCGACGCGATGTTGCTCGACCGCACCGGGCGCTGAGCACGCCTGTTCCAGCCTGGCGCACAACGTCGCACCGGCGCCGCGCCGCGGCTGCCCGGCGTGCTCCAAGCTGGCGAATCCGCAGCCTGGCTTGATTTGGCTCAACCGCCGCGGCCCAGGGTTTCCCAAGATGGCTCCATCGAATCCTCATCCTCTGGAGCGCGCCTGTGACCAAGACCCCTTTCCACCCGCTGATCCTGATCTCGCTGGCTGCGGCAGCACCCGCCTTCGCGGCCACGGCCGATGACGCCATGCTGCAACTCGCCAACCGCAGCGGTTGCATGACCTGCCACCACATCGACCCTGGCGCCAAGGGGCCGGACGGGCTGCCCCCGATCGGCCCGGCCTGGAAGGAGGTCGCGGCCAAGTACCAGGGCCAGCGCGATGCCAACAGCAAGCTGACCGCCACCGTGCTGGCTGGCTCCAACCCCTACGAAAGCCACTGGAAGGGCAAGGTCAGCGGCCTGGCGATGCCGCCCAACAAGGTGGCCATCACCGAGCCGGATGCGCGCAAGCTGGTGCAGTGGATCCTGACGCTGAAGTAGGCGGCCAGCCCTGGGGCGGGCACAGAACGGGCTCGGCGACAATCCGCCGATGCTCCAGTTCGACCTGCTTGCCACCGAGGGCCTGGCCCGGCGCGGCCGCCTGACGCTCAACCACGGCGTCGTGCAGACGCCCATCTTCATGCCGGTCGGCACCTACGGCACGGTCAAGGGCGTGTTGCCGAGATCGCTGCACGACATGGGTGCGCAGATCATCCTCGGCAACACCTTTCATCTGTGGATGCGGCCGGGGCTCGATGTGCTGCGCCACTTCGGCGGCCTGCACGGCTTCGAGAACTGGGCCAAGCCCATCCTCACCGACAGCGGCGGCTTCCAGGTCTGGTCGCTTGGCGAGATGCGCAAGATCAGCGAGGAGGGCGTGCGCTTCGCCTCGCCGGTGAACGGCGACAAGCTGTTCCTCACGCCCGAGATCAGCGTGCAAATCCAGACGGTGCTGAACTCGGACATCGTCATGCAGTTCGACGAGTGCACGCCGTACGAGACGAAGGGCCATCTGACGACCGAAGCCGAGGCCCGTGCGTCGATGGAGCTGAGCCTGCGCTGGGCTCGGCGCTCGCAGGCCGAGTTCCAGAAGCTCCAGAACCCGAACGCCCTGTTCGGCATCGTGCAGGGTGGGATGTTCGAGAGCCTGCGTGAGGAGTCGTTGGCCGCGCTGGTCGACCTGGATCTGCCGGGCTATGCCGTCGGCGGCGTCTCGGTCGGTGAGCCCAAGGAACAGATGCTGCACATCATGGCCCACACGCCGCACAGGCTGCCAGCGCACAAGCCGCGCTACCTGATGGGTGTCGGCACACCGGAGGACCTGGTCGAGGGCGTGGCCTGCGGCGTCGACATGTTCGACTGCGTGATGCCGACCCGAAACGCGCGCAACGGCCACCTCTTCACCCGCTTCGGCGACCTGAAGATCCGCAATGCCCGCCACAAGAGCGACGAGCGGCCGATCGACGAGACCTGCCGCTGCTACACCTGTGCCGGCGATGGCCAGGGCGGCGGGGGTTTCAGCCGCGCCTACCTGCACCACCTGGAGCGTTGTGGCGAGATGCTGGCGCCGATGCTGGCCACCATCCACAACCTGCACTACTACCTGCACCTGATGCAGGAGGTGCGTGACGCGCTGGACGCCGGCCGGTTCGGTGCGTTCCGCCTGCGCTTTGCCGAAGACCGGGCGCGCGGAGTCTGACAAGGCACCAGAATTGACTCCGCTCAAGCTCCGCCCGGCGAAGCCGATACCACCACGAATGCCGCTGAAGGGCGGCGAAAGTGAGTGAGAGCGTCATGAAACTCGAAACCGTCACCTATCGCACCGCCGCCGGTTGGAGCGCGCCGTTGCCGGCAGAACTCGACAGCGAGCAGACCTTGGTGCTGGCCTTTGCAGCGCCAGAGTTCGGCGCCAGCCCGGTGCCGCTGGGCGAGCTCGCCGCTGCGTTTCCGCGCGCCGTGCTGGTGGGGTGCTCGACCTCGGGCGAGATCGCGGGCACGCAGGTGAACGACGCGAGCATCAGCGTGGCGGTGGCGCGTTTCGGCCGCACCCGGCTGCGCCGCGCGCTGACCGAAGTGTCTGGGCCGGACGATTCATTCGAAGCCGGGGTGCGCCTGGCCGCCGCGCTGGCCGGGCCCGATCTGCGCGCGGTCTTCCTGTTGTCCGACGGGCTTTGCGTGAACGGCACCCCTTTGGTCGCCGGCTTGACCGGGCATCTGCCTGCGGGCGTGTCGGTCACTGGCGGGCTGGCAGGCGATGGCAGCCGCTTTGCCAACACCTGGATCCTGGATAGCGGCCAACCCGTCGCCAATCGCATCTGCGCGGTCGGGTTCTACGGCGACAGCCTGCGCATCGGCCATGGCTGCGATGGCGGTTGGTCAGACTTCGGCCCGGAACGGCGCATCACCCGCTCCGAGGGCAATGTGTTGTTCGAGCTCGACGGCAAGCCGGCACTCGACCTGTACAAGTCCTACCTTGGCGAACGCGCCGCTGGACTGCCCGGCACGGCATTGCTCTTTCCGCTCTCTGTCCGGCGCGAAGGCGATGGCCAGGGCACTCTCGTGCGGACGATCCTCGGCATTGACGAAGCACAGAACTCATTGACCTTCGCCGGCGACATGCCAGAAGGCGGCATCGCGCGCCTGATGCGTGCCAACACCGACAACCTGATCGACAGCGCCGAGCAGGCGGCGCGCCAGGCCACCCTGGGCATGAGCGAGGTCGAGAACGCGCTGATGATTTCCGTCAGTTGCGTCGGCCGCCGCCTGGTGCTGGGCGAGCGCACCGATGAAGAGGTCGAAACCGTGTCCGACAGTGCGCCGCAGCGCACCGGCCATGTGGGCTTCTACTCCTACGGCGAGATCTCGCCGGCAGTTGCCGGCGGCGGCAGCGAGCTGCACAACCAGACCATGACCGTCACGGTGTTCAGCGAGGCCTGAGCATGCCGCTGCACCCTCTGCTGAAACGTCAGCTCCGGCGCCTCGGCGTCGCCGACGAGGCGGGGTTGCCGGAATCCGCGCAGTGGCGGGAGTTGTTGCAGCGCGTGAGCCGCGCCTACGAAGAACATGATCAGGATCGCTACCTGCTGGAGCGCTCCCAGGAACTGGCGTCTCAGGAAATGGCGGCGCTCTATGCCACCGTGCGCACCGATCGCGACCTGCTGGACACGCGGGTGCGCGAACGCACGCAGGCCCTGCACCTCAGCGAGGGGCGCCTTTCCAGCTTGCTGTCGCTGTCGGCCGATTGGATCTGGGAGCAGGACGAGCAGTTCCGATTCACCTTCGTCTCGGACGGCATCGAGGCCGCGACCGGGCTGGCGCCGTCCCAGCTGGTTGGCCAGCAAGGGATGTGGCCCGGAGACTGGGAGGCGCCTGATGAGGCTCGAACGGCTTTCGAGGGCTGCATCTACACGCGGCAGGCCTTTCGCGACTTCACCTTCGGTGTGACGCGCCCCGATGGTGAGCGGCGCTACATCCGCACCAGCGGCGAGCCCGTGTTCGACGACAACGGCCTGTTCAAGGGCTACCGAGGCGTTGGCCGGGATGTCACGCAGGCCACCCTTGCCGAGCAGCGAGTCGGTGAGCTGGCTCGGTTTGACAGCCTGACTGGCCTGCCAAACCGGAACATGTTTCTCAGCGAACTGGACCGCATGATCGCGCGGGCTCGCCGCCACCGGAGTTCGTTCGCTGTCTGCTTCATCGATCTCGATCGCTTCAAGAACATCAACGACACCCTGGGCCACGACGCTGGGGACGAACTCCTGATCACCATGGCGGGGCGGCTGCGCGGTGGGCTTCGGGAGAGTGACCTGGTGGCCAGGTTGGGTGGCGACGAATTCGTCGTGCTGCTTGAAGGCGATGCCGATGCCGCCGGGCTGCGCGCCGTTGCCGACAAGTTGCTGGCAGCCATCGGCGAGCCCATGACGATCCAGGGCAGCAGCTTCCAGGTGACCGGCAGCATCGGAATCGGGCTGTTTCCGGTCGACGGCGAAGATGCTGCCACCTTGCTCAAGCATGCCGACGCCGCGATGTACCTGGCCAAGGACAAGGGCAAGAACAATGTCCAGTTCTACACCTCGGATCTCGCCGACCGCGCGTCGCGCCAGTTCCAGGTCGAATCGGAGCTTCGCCTGGCGCTGACGCGCGGCGAGATGCTGCTCCACTACCAGCCCAAGTTCGACATTGCCAGCGGCCACATGGTCGGTGTCGAGGCGCTGGTTCGCTGGGGGCACCCGACCCGGGGGCTGGTGATGCCGGGCGACTTCATCCCGCTGGCCGAGGAGCGCGGGCTGATCGTGCCGCTCGGGCGCTGGGTGATTCAAGCCGCGTGCCGTCAGATCCGCGATTGGCGCAGCGCTGGCCTCGACGCGCCACCCGTCGCAGTCAACCTGTCGGCGCGCCAGTTTGTCAGCGACAGCCTGGTCGATGATCTTCAGGAGGCTCTCGCGATCCACGGGGTGACGGCGTCGGATCTGGAGGTCGAACTCACCGAGAGCGTGCTCATGGTCGACCCCGAGCGCGCCAGCCAGTTGCTGCGCAAGCTGCATGCGATGGGGGTTCGGATATCGATCGACGACTTCGGCACCGGCTACTCGTCGCTGTCCTACCTGAAGCGCTTTCCGGCGCAGGCGGTCAAGATCGACCGCTCCTTCATCAGCGGCCTGCCGTCAGACGGCGACGACTCGGCCATCACCCAGGCAGTCATCGCCATGGCGCACAGCCTCGGCCTGCAGGTGGTTGCCGAAGGTGTCGAGACGGCCGAGCAACTGGCCCTTCTGCGCAGGCTCGGGTGCGACGAGGCACAGGGGTATCTGCTGGGCCGTCCCGTGCCAGCCTCGGAGATGGTTTCCCGTTTGCGGGCGGCTGCGGACCAGGACACCGACAGGTGTGCTGCTGGAACCCCGTCCCCCTAGGTCAACCCCGGGGAACCTGAGGCGCTCGGGCCCGATTGCCGGCACACTTGACGCCACGCCACCATGGTGGGTGCTCAAGGAAGCCTGCATGAACTCCGCGTTCCGACGTTGCCTTGTCGACACTTTGGCCCTTTGTCGGGCAGCCTCCTGGAGGGCCCTGCTTTCCGGCGCCCTGATTTGGGGGGGCGCGCAGGCACATGCCGGGTCGTACCAGGTCGTCGACCTGGGTGGCACGAAGCACGGCGTTGACACCCAGGTGTCCGGCTTGAACGGGCATGGGGTGGTGGTCGGGTCGGCCGGTGCCCGGGAGGCGCCGCACCTGCAGCACCCGGTCAGGTTCTCGGTGCGTGGCCATGCAACCGATCTGGCGGTGCAAGACGGCCTGCCCGGCCTGCGCGGCGGTGCCGTCGCGATCAACAGCCGCGGGCAGACCGCCGGCTGGATCGAACCCGCGTTCGGTCAGGACGTGGTGGCATTCATCGAGCACCGCGGCACCATGACCCTTCTGCCCTCGCCAAGCGGCGAGTTCCCCACGGTCCGCGCGATCAACGACCGGGGCCAGGTGGTGGGCAACGTGTGGGCGGTCGAGGACGCCTGCTTCGGCCAGTGCGCATTCATCATCCGCGATGGCCAGTGGACGATCCTGCCGTCTCTGACGCGCGGGCAGCTGTCCTACGCCTACGCCATCAACAACAACGGGCTGATCGTGGGCATTTCGTTCCAGGGCACCAACCACCAGCGGCCGATCAAGGCCGTGATGTGGCGAAACGGCAGGATCCGCGCCCTGCCTGGCATGGAGCACCTGTTTGCCTCCGCCTATGGCGTGAACGACAGCGGTGAGGTTGTCGGCGCCTACCACCTCGACAGTGGACAGCAGCATGCCTTCCTGTGGCGCGATGGCGTGGTCGTCGATCTCGACGGGCGGGCCGACAGCGAGAGCCGTGCCTGGGCTGTCAATGGATTCGGTCAGGTCATCGGCGAGCGATTGATCGGTTCGCACCACGGCTCGTTCGTCACCATCGATGGCGCCATGCAGTGGCTGGACGACCTGTTGCTGCCTGGCCCCGACGGGCCCTGGCACCTCGGCGAAGTGCGCGGCATCAACGACGCGGGCCAGATCGCCGGCACCGCGCAGGACGGCAAGGGCGAGTGGCGCGCGGTCCGGCTCGACCCGGTGACGCGCTGAGGGCCGTCTCCCCGGTTGCGGCGACATGACCGGATCCGCCGCCGCATCTGGCGCATCCACCGGGATGGAAGGGCCTGCCAAGAGCGCCTTCCTGGGCTACCTGCATGCCTTTCGCGGTGTTGCCATCCTGGTGATCATGGGTGCGCACGCCTGGTCGGGGTTGGGCTTCATGTCCGGCCTGCAGGAACATGACCCCGACTACATCTGGTTGTATGCCACGACCGAAGCACTGTTCCATGGCGGCACCCTGTTCTTCGCCCTGATCTCCGGCATCCTGGTGACGCGCGTGCTGCGCGGCATGCCCTGGAAGGCCTTCTACCGCAACAAGTTTCGCCATGTGATCGTGCCTTATGTCTTCACGAGCACGCTGCTGACGGCCATCGCGTGGCCGGAGATCCTGGCCTGGGCCGAATCGCAGCACATGGAGGTCAACTTCCCGACGGTGCTGGCGACCAACCTCGTCACCGGGCAGGCGGAACTGCAGCTGTGGTACATCCCGGTGCTCACCGTGCTGTTCCTGCTCACGCCGCTGCTCGAACGCCTGCTCAGACTTCGAGACGGGGTGTACATGTTGGTTCTCGCGGCGTTGCCGCTGGTGGTGTCGAGAACCGTCTACCCCGACCTGCTCAGCCTGAAGACCCTGGTGTATTTCCTCGGCGCCTACGGCCTGGGCATGTACCTGGGCGAGCGGCTCGATGCCATGCTCCGGTTCGTGACGACCTACCGGGCGGGCGTGCTCGCCGTGTTCGCAGCCAGCCTGGCCGCCAACTTCCTGCTGTTCCGTTGGGGGTACGTGCCCGAAGGTTTCGTCTCGTCGCAGCAGTTGGTGGTGTACATCAACAAGATCGCTGCCGCACTGTTGCTGCTGCAGTGGCTGCAGGCACGCGAGCGGCACATTCCGAAGGCGTTCCATACGCTGGGCACCTATGCCTTCAGCCTGTACTTCCTGCACTTCACGCTCATGTGGCGCTTGGATGCCCTGCTGGTGAAGTACGAACCGGAATTGACCGTCCCGCAGGTGGCGGCGGCTGGGCTGGTGGTGTATCTGTTGGGCGCCGGCGTGCCGCTGCTGCTCAGCATGGGGCTGAAGAAGCTGCTCGGCCGACACTCCAGGATGCTGATCGGCGTTTGACTGCTGGCCGGGACAGGCTCCGCGGTCAGGGCCTTCAGCCCGCGCCCACACGCCCGGCATGAAACCGGCCCAGTTCGGCACGCAGTGCCTCAAGCGTCAGCCCGCGCTCGTCGCGGT
>CAYJEC010000082.1:0-9762 GCA_964369025.1 uncultured Ideonella sp.
GAAATCGGATGCGTGTAGTCGTACATCGGGTAGATGCACCAGGCGTCGCCGGTGTTGTGGTGGGTGGCGCGCCGGATGCGGTAGATGGCGGGGTCGCGCAAGTTGATGTTGGGCGACGCCATGTCGATCTTGGCTCGCAGGACCATGCTGCCGTCCGCATGCTGCCCGTCGCGCATCTCACGAAACCGCGACAGGTTCTCGGCCACCGTGCGTCCCCGGAACGGGCTGTTGGTGCCAGGGGTGGAAAAGTCGCCTCGGTTGGCACGCATGGCATCGGCCGGCTGCTCGTCCACATAGGCGAGCCCCTGTTCGATCAGGTGCTCAGCTGCCCGGTACATGAAGCCGAAGTAGTTGCTGGCAAAGTAAAGGTGCGACGAGCCGAGCGCGTCCCAGTCCCAGCCGAGCCACCTCACCATCTCTTCGATGGCGTCCACGTACTCCTGCTCCTCCTTCTCGGGATTGGTGTCGTCGAATCTCAGGTGGCAGACACCACCGTAGTCGCGTGCCAGCCCGAAATTCAGGCAGATGCTCTTGGCGTGCCCGATGTGCAGGTAGCCGTTCGGCTCGGGAGGGAAGCGCAGCCGCACTCGCGCCGGGTCGGCGCCACCCGCCTCATGGTGGGCTGCATCGCCCGGGCCGCCTCCGAAGCGCCGGCCGTCATAGACGCCTGCAGCCAGATCGCGTTCGATGATGCCCCGCAAGAAGTTGCTGGGCAAAGATGATTCTGCGCTGTGGTCGCCTGCTTTGGGGTCGCTCATTGAGGCCGCTTTGGGTTCCGGCGGCACCTCGCATCGAGTGGCCGTGCCATGGGTGGGCCAATTGTAGCGACGGGATGGTTTTGCCCCCCACACCCTAGGGGTTCGCCTGCGCGGATGGCCGATCGGTGGGTCATCGGTTGGTGAGTGCCTGCCGCATCAACCTAACCTGAAGGCCTGGATTCACCCACTTCGGAGACTGCTCATGGCCACCGCCTACCCTTGCCACGCCGCCACGCCCTCGACCCGCACGATGCGAACCTTGAAGGCGGCGCTCGCGCTGACTCTTGCCGGGCTCGCGTCCAGCCCGGCGCTGGCCGCCAACCTGCTTTCCAACGGCAATTTCGATGTCGTAGGGCCCTTGGGCCCGATCGTGGACAGCCAGGTCCCCGGCGGCAGCGGCTATTCGGCGGCGCAAGACTGGCTCGCGTTGGGCAACGGCGTCGGCTACGTCAAGACTGAACTGATGCCGTCCACCCGCGTGCCTGGTGGCCGGATGATCCGCGTGCAGACCTCGGGAACCATCAACGGGCTTCAGCAGATCTTCGGCGAGTTCAACACGGGGCCGCGCAAGGCCTATGCCTGCGTCTGGATTCGGCTGATCGTCGGCTCGGTGGGCATCGGCCTGGGCAATGGCGGTGGGACCAACGGCAACGATGTCGTGCTGAACAAGAAAGACACCTGGGAGGTGCTGCAGGTCAGCAACGCTGTCGCACCGGTCAACTCCATCGTCATCGGCGCCTTGACCGGCGGCGCGGAGTTCTACGTGGAAAGCGCCTACGTGGACACGAAGCGCGTCAACTGCAAGGCCAGTTGAGCCCCACAAGCCCCACAAGCCACTCACAGCATCAGGAACCCCACCGCATGTTCTTCCCATCTCCTGCTCGGCGCCTGCTAGCCGTTGCCTTGACCTTCAGTTCGCTGGGCGCTGCCGCGCCGGCGCTGGCCGTGCCGCCCATCGACCAGATCGGCAGCTTCAGCTACACCTGCTCAGGCAGAGCCAATGGCAACAGCTTTGAAGGCCTGCACATTGAATGGGGCTTTGTCGCTGGCTTCTCGACCTGCGACGAGGCGTTCGAGCCGGCGTTCGTCAAGAACAAGGCTGCGGCGAGTGCAACCGGGCTCGATGGCTCCACCGCCAATGCCAAGGCGCGTGCGGCGGCCGACCACATGAGCCTGACCCTGGCGAGCAACGCCGTTTCCACCGGCTCCGAAGGCGCCAAGGCGATCACCGGTTTCACCGATCGATTGACCATCGATGCCCCGGGCTACACCGGGCTGACTGGCGAACTGGTCTACCGGGTGAAGGTCAAAGGGCGGGTCGAGGCGTTCTCCGGCAAGGGCTCGGCGGCCTTGCAGGTCTACCCCATCCACCCGTGGTCGACGAACAACACCGTGGTCACCTGGGGCGCGAGGCTGGATGTGCCACCGGGCTACGTGGATGTGGACACGGTGGCCGAGATCGCTACCACCTTCACCTTCGGGACGCCGTTCCTGCTCACGACAGTGGCATTTGGTGCGTCGGGCGCTGCACAGGAGTACGCCGGTTCCGCTGCGGTCACGCTCAGCCAGACCAAGGCCGTGCAGCTCAAGGGTGTCTCCAGCATCCGGTGGGCAACCAATCCGGTCACAGGCTACAGCCTGGTGTCGGAGGCGGGCCTCAACTGGTAGCCTTGAACCCGCGGGTATCGTCGGATGGGTGCGTGCCTTGGGTGTCCCGCAATCCCGTCCGTCCAGGCGCCGCGGCCATCGGCGCCAGCGCGGCGTCGTACATCGCGCGGGTGGCCGCGTTGGGCTCGATGCCCAGCACGCTGGCCAGCAGGTCGCGGCAGCGCCGGTACACGCGGATGGCCTCGGCCCGTTCATTCAGCGCCAGGTGGGTCCTCATCAGCGCACGGTAAGTGGGTTCGCACAGCACGTCGGCGGCCAAGGCACGCTGGTACCAGGCCAGCGCGGCTGGCCAGTCACCGGCTTTCTCCAGCGCCAAGCCCGCCGCTTGCACCAAGGCCTGCCAGCGAAGCGCCAGCCGTTCCCGGGCCAATTGCAACGGGCCAGCGAGCGTCTCGGTGCTCAGCAAGGGCTGGCCGTAGAGAGCCAGGGCGGCGTCGATGGCTGCAGCGCGCTGAGGGTGCCTCTCGTCGAGAGCCAGAGCCCGTTCCGCGCGCTGCTCGAAGGCGCTGGCGTCGCACCACACCAGATGCGTTGGCAGGCTCACATGCCCGTCGGCGACGGTCACCGCCTCCGGCCAATCCAGCAGTTTGCGCAATCGGGCCACCGCCATCTCCAGCGAGGCCTTGGGTGCGTCGGCCTCCAGCGATGGCCACAGGGCCGAAATCAGCCAATCTGCGGCCACGGGCCCGCCCCCATGCGCCGCCAACAGGGACAACAACTCCAGCGGCTTACGCGGCTTCTTGCCGGTCCAACGCAGTGGGTGGCCGTCGCGCTCCACGGTCAGCGGGCCCAGCACGCGCACCCGCAACCGCCAGGGCCAGTCAGGCTGCGTGCTGTCCGGCGCGGGCAGGGCGCGCTCCTGGATGGCGGCGCGCACCCACTCGGTTTCGATGCCGGCTGCCAGCGCAGCCTGGCTGAGTCGGCCCGCCCAGACCGGCAGCATCAGGTAGTAGCGGTTGAAGTTCAGGCGTTTGGCGTCGGCCAGCAACGCTGCCAACGAGTGCCGTTGCTCAGGCCGGTCGGCCCAGGCCTCGGGGCCATCGGGGCTCGCGAAGGCCGGTGCCAGTGCGGTGAAGCCTCGAATCACCCCCAGCAATTCGCCCTGTACACCCTGCTGCGAGGCGCGCATGCCGTCCAGTTCGGCCAGGGCTTCCTGGTGGCGCCCCAATGCCATCAAAGCGCCCGCCCTGTCGACACGGTAGGTGCCCTGGTCTCGCTCTGGCACCTCGAGGTCGGCACAGATGGCCATCAGGCGGTCGATGCGCTGGAGCGCCGCCTCATGCTGGCCGGCGTGTTGCATGAAGCGCGCCTGGGCCCGCAGGCCGTAGGGCAGGTAGCCGGCGCGCACCTCCGGCATCAGGATCTCGAGTTCGCGGCATGCGCGCTCGGCCCGTTGCATCTGCCCGGTCTTGAGCCACTCAAGCAACTCGACGCTCAGGAGCAGGTAACGAAAGCGTCGCAGGTCATGTGCCTGGATCAGGGCCTGAAGGCGCTCCAGCGCCAAGGCGGCGGCTTGCGGTTCTCCGAAGTAGGCATGGTGGTGCATGACGGTGTACCACCAACGCGCCTGCGCCTGGACCGACGGTGGTGCCGCTGCCATCTGCTCGTGTTCAGTGGCGAGCAGGCGGTTGGCTGCCTGGGTATCCATCTGCTGGCCGTGGTAGTCGAGCAGGCACTTGACCAGCAGATAGCGTTCGTCCGGCCCTATCGCCACGGGCTGACGCAAACCGCGCGCCAAGGCCAGCGCCGCAGCCCGGAACCGCGGCTGATCGCCTGAGACGGCGTGGTCCAGCGAAGGCCAGACCAGCGCGGCTGCACAGGCCCGCAGCCCATCGGGATCGCCTTGAATAGCCGCCTCGCACGATGCCTGCGCCTCGGCGTCACCCCACCCGGCGCTGAAACGTTCGCACCATTGGCTGGCGCCGCGGAAGTCGACGAACTCCACGTTGATGGCCAACACCATGCACACTGAAGCCAGCCACGCCGAGTGCGTGTCCCCGCTCGAATGGGCCTTGGCCCACAACTGGGTCAACGCCTGCCGAGCCGTCGGCTCGTCAGTGACCATCGTGGCGCAGGTCTGGATGCGGTCGATCGTGCTGCTCATGGGCTGCTGATGATAGGACCTGCTCGCAGGCTGGGATCTGGCCGGTGATCGGCGGCCTATTCAAGCTCAAGCGCAGGGTGTCCCGATCCGAAAATGGCGTGGCGAGCGGCTTTTCAGGCCAGCAGGCTGCAACCCGCACGCACGTACCAACCCGGAAGTGGCAGCAACAACATGGTCAACCTGAACCTCACCCGACTGAACATCGGCCAGCGTCTGGCGCTGGGCTTCGGCATTGTGATTGCCGTGTTTGGCACCCTCGCCAGCTTGGCCTACGTGCGGATCGGTGCCATGAGCGACGAGATCGCCGTGATGGTGGGCGACCGATACCAGAAGACGGTGGTCGCGAACCAGATCAAGTCGGAATTGAACGAGGTCTCGCGCAACATGGGCAACGTGCTCATCATGACCGAGCCCGGCCAGATCAAGAAGGAACTCGAGAACATCGAGAAGGTCATGGCGGCCAACGCCGCCACCTTCGACAGCCTGAAGACCCTGGTCACCGACGAGGCCGGGCAGGAGCACTTGAAAGAGTTGACGGTGCTGCGCGACAAGTTCGCGCCCGGGCAGGCCGCCTTCGTCAAACTGATCGCCGAGGACAACAAGGACGACGCGATGGTGAAGTTCATCTTTGCGGTGCGGCCGGTGCAGTTGAAGTACTTTGCCGCACTCGACAAGTTCGTCACCTACCAGCACAGCCAGATGGTGGACGCTCGCGCGGCCTCTGCAGAACAGGCGCGCAGCACAGGCCTGCTGATCCTCGTGCTGGCGCTCGCTGCGGCCTGCCTCAGCCTGGCGGTGGCCTTCCTCAGCACACGCAGCATCACCATGCCCTTGACCCATGCCGTGAAGATCGCCCAACGCGTGGCTGCGGGCGACCTGACCACCCGGATGGAGGTGCGCACGCACGATGAAACCGGCCAGTTGATGGCGGCGCTGATCGAGATGAACGAGTGTCTGCAGCAGATCGTCGGCAATGTCCGCCAGGGCACCGAGTCGATTGCCTCGGCTTCGGCCGAGATTGCCAGTGGCAACATGGATCTGTCGTCCCGTACCGAGCAGCAGGCCGCTTCGTTGCAGCAGACGGCTCACTCCATCAAGGATCTGGCCAGCAACGTTCGGCAGAATGCCGACAACGCGCGCCAAGCCAACGCGCTGGTGCTGTCAGCGTCCGAGGTGGCGGTTCAGGGTGGCTCGGCGGTGTCGCAGGTGATCCAGACGATGGGCTCGATCGACGCCTCGTCCAAGAAGATCGCCGACATCATCGGTGTCATCGACGGCATCGCGTTCCAGACCAACATCCTGGCCCTGAACGCTGCGGTCGAAGCCGCGCGTGCCGGCGAACAGGGGCGCGGCTTTGCGGTGGTGGCTGGCGAGGTGCGCAGCCTGGCCCAGCGCTCGTCGGGTGCAGCCAAGGAGATACGCACGCTGATCACCGATTCTGTCGAGAAGGTGGCGCTGGGCAGCCGGCTGGTGGCCCAGGCTGGCACCACCATGGACGACGTGGTGGCCAGCGTTCGCCGCGTGACCGACATCATGAGCGAGATCAGCGCCGCGAGCCAGGAGCAGAGCCAGGGTATCGAACAGGTCAGCCTGACCATCGATCAGATGGACACCTCCACCCAGCAGAATGCGGCCCTCGTGGAGCAGGCCGCCGCTGCGGCAGAGTCGCTGCGAAGCCAGTCGCAGAATTTGGAGCAGACTGTGAGCCTGTTCAAGTTGCACGCCTGACCCTCAGGCGATACCTGGCCCCCACATCAACGAACCTCAACGAGGAGACGCCATGCACATCCTGACCCCTCTCCACCGCCTGCTCGGTGGCCTGGTATTCGCACTGACACTGGCTGGCCCTGCCGCCTCGGCTGAGGTCGAAGGCGTCAAGCTGGACGACAGTGCCAAGGTCGCAGGCAAGGAACTCAAGCTCAATGGCGCTGGCGTGCGCGTACGCGCCGTGTTCAAGGTCTATGTCATGGGCCTGTACCTGACCGAGAAGCAGAAGACCGCAGCCGATGTCCTGGCCGTGGACGGCCCGCGCCGCTTCACCCTGGTGATGTTGCGCGACGTCAGCGGCGAGGACTTCGGCGAAGCTTTTATGAGCGGCATCAACAAGAACACCGACAAGGCCGAGAAGAGCAAGCTGGTGAACCAGATGGCCAAGTTCGGCGAGATCTTCGCCAACGTGGGCCAGCTGAAGAAGGGCGACACCCTGATCAGCGACTGGGTGCCCGGCAGCGGCATGGCGATGCAACTCAATGGGAAGTCGCTTTCCGAGCCGATCCCCGACATCGCCTTCTACAACGCCGTGCTGAAGATCTGGCTGGGCGACAAGCCTGCCGACACCGACCTCAAGCCTGCGCTGTTGGGCGGCAAAGGCTGATTCACTGCCTCGAGCGCAGCCGGGCGACTTCGTCGGCCAGCATGCGCTCGCGCAGGCCGTCGCCGCGCAGGCTGATGAAGGTGACGATGCCGTGGATCGCCAGGCCGAGCCCCCAGCCCCACAGCGGAAAGTGGCTCCAGCGGGGTGTGCCGGTGGCGTTGTTCAGCACATACAGCCCCAGGTTCACCAACGTGAACACGAGCGCATGGATGTAGAAGCCCATCTTCATGCCCACGCGGCGCTTGGCGCGTTGCAGCAGTTCATCGTCGGCGTCGGCAGGGTTGGGGGTGTAGCTCATGGCGGTTCCGTTCGTTGGGGAGTTCAGGGATGGCTCATCTTCGCCAGCGCGGGCCGATCACACCAGTGCCTGGCGACGAACTGTTGGCATGCTTCGCCAACCGACAGCCGGGCGGCGTGATTCACAGGCCCTTGAAGCGTGAAGCATAGATGCGGCTGACGGCGATGCGCTCCGGGCGCCGCCGCAGCACCAGTGACACCTTGCCGGCGTCGTCGCGCAACGCCTGGCTGATCTCGCGCGCCTGCACCACCGTGCCACGGTGCACCTGCCAGAAGCGCTGGGGATCGAGTTGCGGGAGCAACTCGCGCAGCGAAATGCGGATGAGGTGCTCACGTCCGGCGGTGATCACCCTCACGTACTTGTCTGCCGCCTCGAAATACAGAACCTCCTCGACCGGCACCATGTGCACCGCCGAGCCCACCGAAGCCTGGATCACGGTGAGCAACGGGGCGCTGCCGGGGGCCGGTGCGCCCAGCAGATTGCGCAACTGGGCCAGCAGAGGGTCTGTTGACGATGCCCCACCCGGCGCCGAGGCCTGCCGGCGGCCGGCCAGCAGGCCACGCAGCCGCGTGCAGGCAGCGGCGAGGCGGGCGGGCTGCACCGGCTTGAGCAGGTAGTCAACCGCGCAGGCCTCGAAGGCCTGAAGTGCGTACTGGTCGAACGCGGTGATGAAGACCATCAGCGGAAGCGCGCGGTCGGCCGGCCAGTCTTCTGCCACCGCCTGAGCGGCTTCGAGCCCGCTGCACCCGGGCATGCGGATGTCGAGGAACAGCAGGTCGGGCAGCAGGCTCAGCGCCCGCTCGACGGCCTCGTCGCCGTCCGCAGCGTGTGCAAGCAGGCGCAGACCGGGCCAGACCCGGGCCAGTTCCGCCTGCAGGGCCTGGGCCAGCAGGGGCTCGTCTTCGGCGATCACCGCCGTGGCAGGCAGGTGGGGGTCGTCGGTCAGGGCGATCATGCGATGTCCTCTGGCTGCGGCCACCGCAGGGTGGCCAGGGTGCCACCGACCTCGGGCGGGCCGGGTTCCAGCGTCAGCGACGAGGCCGCGCCAAACTGCGTGGCCAGGCGTTCACGCACCTGGCCCACGCCGAAGCCGGTGCCCGGGGATGCGGGGTTGCCGGCGCTGGCCGCCAACCCGGCACCGGTGTCGGCCACCCGGATCACCAACTCGGGGCCCTCCCTCCGGGCGCTGACCTGGATGAGCCCCCCGGCTCGGCGTGGCTCCAGGCCGTGCTTGATGGCGTTCTCGACCAGCGGCTGCAGCAGCATCGGCGGCACGGCGACGGACGCGAGCGCGGGCGGCAGGTCGAGTTCCACCTTCAACCGGTCGCCCATGCGCACCTGCATCAGTGCCAGGTAGTCCGCCAAGCGGCTGAATTCGGACGACAACGGGTGCAGCGGCGCGCGGCTGCCGCCCAGCGTGGCGCGCAGAAAATCAATCAGGCGGTCCAGCATGTGCTGGGCACGATCCGGGTCCACCGCAATCAGCGCCCGGAGGTTGGCCAGGGTGTTGAAAAGCATGTGCGGCTCGAGCTGTGACTCCAGCAGCTTCAATCGCGTCTCGGCGGCCAATCGCTCGGCGGCGTCACGCTGTGCCTGTGCGGCCTGCAGACGGCCCTGAGCCTGAAAGTAGAAGGTGGCTGCGGCACCGGGCACCAACGACATCAGCAACAGCGCCACGCCGACCGTCCGTCCGCCCCCGAACCAACTCGCTGCGCGCAGGCCGGTGAGCCAATTGCCCAGCTCGGCACCGAGCGTGAAACCGACCACCGTGCCCACGGCGAGGCACAGCCACATCCACGCCCAGCCGGGCCAGTGGTTGATGGCCTGTGGGTGATCGGGTGGTGCATGGCGATGTACCCAGGCCGAGGCTGCGCGCCGGGCTGCGCTGATCGAAAAGCTGCAGCCCACCGAGATGCACCAGGAGTACACCAGGGTCACGCCGAAATGCTGCTGGAACAACACGGTCAGGACGATGGCCACCGCGGTTCCGATGCCCAGGGTGATGGCCAGCTGGCGCCCCAGGCGGGCGACCACGGTGGCAGGGCGGGTCGGGGCGGCCATGAGGGGAGGCATTGGCGTCATTGTCGGGGCTCCGGCGGGTGACGGGCCGCTCCTGATCAGGCCATGCCCGACACCGCTTGGGACAGCAGGCCACCCAGGAATCGGTTCGGCGCCAACGCGAACAGGCCGGCGGCGACGCAGCCCCCCAGGTAGGTGCTCCACATGGTCTTGCGGTGGGCAGCAATGCGGCGGTGCATCACGTCCCACAGCCCACGCCCGACACCAACGAAGGTCACCACGGCCAGCAGGTGGATCAGCGTATAGCCACCGACATTGGGGCGCGCGAAATCGCGCAGGAACAGGCTGGACACGGCGGCACCGAGCATTGCCACGACCCAGGCGTAGCCGAGGCCGCGATGATGCGGCGTGCCCTTGCGGGCCGTCAGTGCGAGCGGCCCCACGATGAGTGCGAAGAGGGCGAACCCGAGGTGGATCAGCACGGGGGTGGGTGGCAGGTGGGTGGGCATGGCTGTGGCCGCGGTCAAGCGAATGACCACCA
>CAYJEC010000083.1:0-9748 GCA_964369025.1 uncultured Ideonella sp.
TCACCTACACCCCGTCAGCCAACTACAACGGGCCCGACTCGTTCACCTACACACTCACCGATGCGGACGGTGATGTGTCGACTGCCACTGTCACGCTGAACGTCGGAGCGGTCAACGATGCGCCCGTGCTGGCCGGCGAGTCGGTCGCGACACTGGAGGACACTGGCGCCGCCGGCAACGTGCTGGCCAACGACTCAGACGTGGAAGGCGGACCGCTGAGCGTCACCGAGTTCACCTGGAACGGCAGCACATTCACAGTGGCGGCTGGAGGCAGCACCACGGCCACGGTCGCAGGCGTCGGGACCTTGACTCTGGGATCGGACGGCAACTACGCATTTTCACCGGCAGACGATTTCAGCGGCAGCGTGCCCGTGGTCACCTACAGCGTCACCGATGGCACCAGCACGCACCCCAGCACGCTCGATCTCAATGTGGTCGCTGTCGCGGATACGCCCACGCTCACGTTGAACTCGACCACCCTCGTGGGCGGCGGCAGCAGTGACAGTGGGCTTCCCCCCAGCACGGGCCTGCGGCGCGACTTCTTCGACGAAATCTCCCTGAGCACCGCCTCTGCGGTGGATGCCAAGAACCTGGAGATCGCCGTCGAGACCAACACCGCCACGTCGACGGGCGCGGACACCGACGTGGCCATCGCGCAGGCCGATTTCGACACTGGCGATGCGTACCGGTACAGCGGCTACATCTACCTAGAGGCGGGCCATTCCTACACAATCTCGGGCAACCGCGACGACACGATGATCGCCAAGATCGGCGGCAACACAGTCTTCAGCCAGGGTTTCAACAACTGGGGCACCTTCAGCGGCGACACGCTCAACGTCACCGTCTCGGGCTACTACTCCTTCGAGCTCAATGTGTTCGACGGCAATGGCGTTGGCGTGCTCGACGTGAACATGTCGGTGGATGGCGGCCCGCCTGTCGATCTCAACACCAGCAACTTCCACCTTTACGCTGGCGCGGCCGACCTCACCGACAGCGACGCCGTGCTCGGCGACTTCGTGGCCAACAACGACGGTGGGTACTTCCCGGTCGACATCGTCGGGGCAGATGGCACCTTCATTTCTCTGGGCTCGATCGGCGCCAGCCTAGGCGACAGCGATGGCTCTGAAAATCTGACCATCACGATATCGGGTATCCCCGCTGGCGCGACGATCAGCGACGGCACAAACACCTTCACCGCCACGGCCGGCCTGACCAGCGTCGACGTCACCGCATGGGATCGCCAGAACCTGCAGTTCAAGTCGGTGGCGGGCTTCAACGGCGCGGTCGACCTGTCGGTCACCGCCACGGCAACCGAGGCCTCCAATGGCAGTTCTGCCAGCACCACAGGGAGCCTGCGGGTCGTTGTCGCGGATGCCACCCCTCCGGATCTGTTCACCGAGGGTGCGCTGGTGATCGTGAACCAGGGCACCAGTTCAGCCAGCACCTATCGACAGGTAGCCTTCCCCGTGGTGGTGAACCTTGCCGACGCGGGCGAAACCTTGAGCTCACTGGTGGTCAATGGCCTGCCCGCAGGGGTTGTCATCAGCGACGGAACCCATTCGTTCACCGCGTCGATGGCAGACAACTCGGTGGACGTGGCGGGCTGGAACCTGGGCAGCCTGACCCTGGCGGTCCCGACCAGTTTCACCATCACCGGAACAACGATTTCCGTCACAGCCACCTCCACCGTGTACGCGATGGTGGACGGCGTGAACACGGCGATCGACAGTGCCTCGAGCAGCGACACATTGACCCTCGTGGCGGACTACACCACCACCAGTGCCACCGGCAACGCCGGCAACGAGACCCTCAACGGCAGTTCGGCGGACAACCACATCAGTGGCGGCGGCGGGAACGACTCCGTCTCAGGCGCGGCGGGCAACGACCTGTTGCTGGGCGATGCCGGCAACGACAGCATCACGGGCGGCACAGGCAACGACGTGATTTACGGGGGCACCGGCGACGACCGTCTCGACGGCGGCACCGAGGCCGACAGGCTGATCGGCGGCGCAGGCAACGACACGCTGATTGGCGGCACCGGCGTCGCGAATCTGACGACCGACGTCTTCCAATGGCAATTCAACGACGACGGCAGCCCGGGCAGCCCTGCCGCCGACACCATCCTGGATTTCAACGCCGGCGCCACAGCCAGCGGGGGAGATATCCTCGATCTGAGGGATCTGCTCGTTGGCGAAACCAGCGGCTCGCTCGCCAACTATCTGCACTTCTCGACCTCCGGCACGGACACCGTGATCTCCATCAGCACGTCCGGTGGCTACTCCGGGGGCTACAGCAGCGGCCAGACGGACCAGACCATCACACTGTCCGGGGTAGACCTGGTCGGCGGCCGAACGGATGTGCAGATCATCCAGGACCTGCTGAAGAACGGTAACCTGGTGACGGGGTGAGCGTGCCCAGCCGGGCCGTCAGCTCTTGACGACCGGCCCTGTCAATCCGTCGACACCGCTGTGCCAGAGCGCTGCGGCATCATGCTCGTCGCTGACGCCCTCGGCATACACCTGCAGGCCGATGCCACGCAGCATGCGCACCGTGCCGTTCACGTGCTGCGCACGTGCCATGTCCTTCGCCATGCCTTCGGTGAGGCTGGCATCGAGCTTGACGAAATCCAGCCCCGCTTCCAGCAACCCGGAGCCTTCGGTCAGCCGCTCGCCCGCATGCTCCAGGCCCACCCGTGCTCCGCAGCCGTGCATCTGGCTGACCAGTTCGCGCACCAGTTCGATGTGGCGCCAGGCGCCGTCCTCGGCCACCTCCAACCACAGGCCAGGCGCCTCACCAGGGTGCGCGGCCAGCAAGGCTCGCAAGCCGGGTACGAAGCTGCTGTCCAGCAAGGAGCCCGGGCTGATGTTCACCGCCCGGGCCATGCCGTCGGCAGCGATAGCCTGCAGCGCCAAGCCCGCCGCCAGGGTGTCGATGCGGGCGGTCAGCAAGGTCCGGCGTGCCATCGGCAGCCATTGCGCGGCGGGTACCAACGCCCCACCCTCTTCGAGTTGAAGGCGCAGCGGGCACTCTCTGTGCACGACCGAGCCATTGCCGTCGATCAGTGCGAACTCCACCAGCTTGGCGCGCCGGCTGGCCAGCACACCCAGCAGGCGCTCGCGCCAGGCATCCTCGCCCAGCACCAGGCCGTCGCCGGTGTCATCCAGTTCCACCGCGTAGGCACCGCGCGCCTCGGCACGGGCCAGCGCCTGGTCAGCCGCTGCCAGCAGCGAGGAAACCGGTGCGCCGTGCCACCAGCGCACCGCGCCGACCACTGCAACGGCCATGGGATCGTGCGCTCGCAGCAGGTTGCGCAGCCGCGCAGCGACATCGACTGCCGGCTCGCGCAGTGAGCCGACGTCAGGCAGCACCATCGCAAAATCAGAACCATTCAGGCGACCGACCTCATAGGAGCCGGCTCGACGGGCCGATTCAACGATAGCAGCCGCAGATTCCTGCAACAACCGATCGGTCGTGGCGTGTCCCAGCTTGCGGTTCAGCCCCTGGAGATCGGCCAGGCGAACCAAGACGATAGCCCCGCCAGCGCTGCCATCCTCGCTGCCCAGCATCACTTTCAAGCGGCCCATGAAGTGAGATCGATTCGACAAGCCGGTGAGCGCGTCGCAATTGGCCTGCCTTCGCAGTTGCTCCACCTGCGCAGCTTGCTCGTCGAACATGGCCTTGAGGCGGCCCACCATGGTGTTCATGGCCCGGGTCACGTCACGCAGTTCGGGCACCACGGGCTCGCTGATGGTGATGAAGCGGCGCTCGGTGATGGCCGTGGCCTGCTGGACAGTGGCTTCCAGCGGAAGGCGGATGCGGCGTACGCCGACGGCCGCCAGACCGCCCAGAACGAGGGCCAGCAAGGCCATCAGAGAGGCGGTCGACAAGGTGCTCTGCCAGAGTTGATCATGGGCAAAGCTGGCATGACTGCGCACCTCCAGGCGGCCCAGTTGCTTCCACCCGTCGCTCACCTGGGCAACCCCGGGCGACGGCGCAATGCCCAGCCAGCGGACGAACCAGGACGGGGCGCTGCTGGGCTTGGGCGCGGCGCGGCGCTCGAGCGTCGGACGGCCGTTCAAGCCGATCAGGCGAATGGCCTCGTAGTGGCCGGTGTCGAACTGGCTGGCGATCACCAGTTCCATGGCTGTGGCGTCGCCCTTTTGCTGGGACAGCGTCAAGGCCAGGAACTGAGCCGTGTCGTTGTTCTTCAGCCCAAGCTGGGTCTCGAGATATTGCCGCGACGAGTGCACGGTGATGCCGAATGCCGCAGCGAACGCAATCACCAGCGTCAATGCAAGCAACAGCCAAACTTGGCGGATCAGTGACATGAGCTCTCCTGGGTCATTCTTATACCTCCTTCAGTTGCGTTCGCTTACTGGAAAAAGCCGTCTTGTCGGGCCTTCAACAGCACATCGCGCCAGCGCGACAAGCGCTCCGCAGGGCCGGCCCCCCCCACCACGACCGCACCCACCCCCTCCCAAAGGCCGTCTGCGTTGAAGCTGAAGACCGGGCTCAGGTCCGGCCTGCTGCCTGCGCGGCGCACCTCGCCCACCAGGTTGTCGAGCACATAGGGATCGGCCTCAGGGCTGGGGTAGTACGTCATCACCATGTGGGGCTGCACCGACCCGCCTGTGGCCACTCGCACGTAGACGATACGCAACTTTCGGTGTGGCACGCCCATCGAGACCAGCGTGAAGTACTTGGCAATCGCATAGTCCTCGCAATCCGCCTGGCTTCGTTGAAGCGACTCGAGCGGGCTGGCCCAATAGTCAATCTGGCCCCAATTGTCGACATCCTCGCGGAAGGTGAGCCGATGGTTGTAGAAGTCGTTGACGGCAACGAGCTGCGCAAATTCGTCGCGCCCCAAGGCTGCGCCCACGACCTCTCGCAACGCCCGGACACCCTGGACGGCGGCTACGCCATGCCGGGCAGCCGAACTGGCGAGCCGATCCGGGTCCCAGGCCTGCACGCTCGACGCCCAACACGTCAGACCCAGAAAGGCTGCCCACCAGGTGCGCCTCCACCAGGCGCACCTTGGCAGGGGTGGTTGGAAAGCAAGGGCCATCGTTCCAGTTTCGGCCACGCCGAACCCGACTTGAGCGTGGCCCCAGACCATCCTGTCCTGTGGCCGCCTTGCCACAGGGCTGGTCCACCAGGGCCGCCATTGCCGCTTTCATCACATCAGCAAAGGGAACCAGCGCACCAGTTGCGTACCCCTTCATTTACATTGGGCCGGCTTTTCGCCAAACAAAGCTCACAGATGAGTGCCCCATGAAGAAGTCCACGATTCGATTCAGCGTCCTGGCGCTGGCCTGTGCGGCGGCCCATGCACAAGCCGACCTCGGCGTGACCCACGCCGCCCAGAAGGCCATCAGTTCCAGCCCGGAGGTGGCGGCCAAGTTCAACGCCTTCCGTGCGTCGGCGGACGAGGTCGGATCAGCCTCTGCAGGTTTCCTGCCCAGAATCGACGTCACGGCTGATCTGGGCCGCACCGAAGACCGGATCACCAGCCGCAACCCGGCAGACCAGGGCCTGAACCGAGGAGGCGTGGCGCTGAACGTGACCCAGATGCTCTGGGACGGCATGGCCACAGGAAACGAAGTGGCACGCTTGTCGCACAACAAGATGGCTCGCTACTTCGAGTTCCTCGACGCCACAGAGCAGACCGCCCTCGAGGCCCTACGTGCCCACCACGATGTGCTGCGCTACCGCAGGCTGGTATCGCTGGCCGAGGACAACTATGTCCAGCACAAATATGCCTACGACCAGATTCAATCCCGGGTCCGTGCCGGGGTGGCGCGTGGGGTCGACCTGGAGCAGTCCGGCGCTCGCCTGGCGCTCGCCGAATCCAACCTCGTCACCGAGAAAGCCAATCTGTACGACGTGACCGAGCGCTACCGCCGCATCGTTGGCGAGCCGCCCGAGGCCATGGCCACCGCCGCGATGCCGATGAAGCGGCCGCTGCCCGACTCTGCGGCTGCTGCCATCGAAGGCGCCTCCCGCTTCAGCCCGGTGGTGGCCGGTGCCGTGGAGGGCCTGCGCGCCGTGCGTGCCCAGGGCGAGGTGCGCAAGAGTGCCTTCCTGCCCAAAGTTGAAGCGCGCCTGCGCGCCGGAGGTGGCCACAACTTCGACGGCGTCGGGGACCAGAAACGCGACGTCTCCGCCCAACTCGCCCTGACATGGAACCTCTTCAACGGCGGTGCCGATGAGGCCCGCCAGCGCCAGCAGGTGCATTTGCTGAACCAGGCCACTGACCTGCGCGACAAGGCCTGCCGAGACACGCGCCAGACGGTGGCCATTGCCTACAACGACGTGCGCAAGCTCGAGGAACAGCTTGTCTACCTCGATCGCAACGTCACCTCCATCGAGAGGGCACGCGACGCATACCGCCAGCAGTTCGACATCGGCCAGCGCAGCCTGCTGGACCTCCTGAACGCCGAGAACGAGGTCTACACCGCCAGGCGTGCCCAAGCCCTGGCTGTAGCAGACCGGGACATTGCGGTCGGCCGCACCCACGCCAGCATCGGGACACTCGTGGCCGCACTCGGCCTCACCCGGCCGGATACGACGGGGCTGTCGGTGGAATCCGATGGCTGGGAGGCCGGCCGCGACGCCGCCTCCCGCTGCCCGCTCTCGCCCACTGATCCATCGGGCAGTTCGCGTGCCGATCTGGACGCCAAGGCCCGTGCCATGGCAGTGCCTACCGCGGCCCTCCTGCCTGTCACTCCCGCGTCTGCTGCGCCGGTGGCGGCACCGGCCGCACCCAAGTCGCTGGCACCCACTGCGGCAGCTGAACAACGCCTGCGTGACTGGGCCGCAGCCTGGTCGGCCAAGGACTTCACCCGCTACCAGGCCTTCTACAGCCCGACGTTCAGCCCCACCCAGGTTGACAGATCCCAGTGGCTGGCGGACCGACAACGCCGGGTCACCAAGCCCGGCGAGATCCGGGTCGAGGTGCTGAATGTCGAGGCCACAGCCCTGTCGGCCACCCAGGTCGAAACGCGATTCGAGCAGGCCTACCAGTCGGCCAACTACACCGATCGCAGCGCCAAGACGCTGACCTGGGAGCTGGCCGGCGGCACCTGGCAGATCGTGCGCGAATCGAACCGCTGATTGCAGGGCCCCGGTGTCCGGGGCGGTATATTTCGATAGACTTCCGGCGATCCACCGCTGGGTAACTTGCCGTGCCGGCTGACGGGCCGGCGCCTGCCTCGCGGCCAGACTCATTCATCGAATACGCCCCTCATGCGCTCACGCTCGCCCTTGCTGCCTCGACGCCCCTTGAACCGTTTCGTTGCAGCTTGGGCCGTGGGCTTGGGAATGGTTGGGGCGCCGCAGGCCCAGACATCCGCACCGGCCTCGTCGCCAGAGGCCGCCGAAGTGCAGCGCCTGCTGAAGGATGGTCAGCACGTGCAGGCGCTGAAGATCATCGACGAGTCTTTGGCACGCAATCCGAAGGACCCGCAGATGCGCTTCAGGCGCGGCGTGGCACTGTCCATGCTGGATCGCAAGAACGAAGCCCTGGCAGTGTTCCAGAAGCTGGTCGAGGATCACCCGGACATGCCGGCGCCTTACAACAACATGGCCGTCATCCATGGTGCACAGGGCGACTACGACAAGGCCCGCCAGTCGCTTGAAAAGGCCATTCGAACCAATCCGGCCTATGCAACGGCCTACCAGAACCTGGGAGATGTCTATGCCCAGTTGGCCAGTCAGGCCTACAACAAGGCCCTGCAACTCGACAAGAGCGATGCCACTGTGCCGCCCAAACTGGCTCTCCTTCGCGAGCTGACGGCTGGCCCGAACATGCCCCCGCCGCCTGCGGTAACGTCGGGCACCGCGGTGGCATCCAAAGCCCCCACGGTGACAGCACCGCCGGCCAGGCCTGCCACGGCCAGTCCGCCGCCTGCACCAGCTTCAGCCCTGGCTGCCGCGCCAACCCCCAACCCACCCGCCCTGCCCGTGCCTGCGGCTCCCCAGGCCGCAGCCGATGTAGAAGCCGCCGTCCGCGATTGGTCTGCTGCGTGGAGCCGGCGCGACATGGGTGCCTACATCGCGGCCTACGCGCCGGATTTCACCGGGCAGTCGGGCTCGCGCAAAGTCTGGGAGCAGGACCGCCGCGACCGCATCGTGCCCCGCAAGCAGATCAAGGTGGAGATCGTTGATCTGAAGGTCACAGTCAATGGCGACCTGGCCACGGCCCGGTTCCGCCAGATCTATGCCTCCGACACCTTGTCCACCAGCAGCCGCAAGACGTTGTCGCTCGCACGGTCGAGCCAGGGCAAATGGGTCATCAAGCAAGAGGCGGTCGGGGGCTGACACCGGCCTCGTTAGCCGCCCGCACGCACTCGGGCGACAATCCCGTTGCGATGACGCTTGAATCCTCCACCCCCAAGTGGCGCCGGGGCGCCGTGATGCTCGGCACGCTCGGCCTGCTGTGCGCCGGCATGTTTTCAGCCGCCGACAGCCGCGGCCTGACACTTTGGTGGTCAGGCGGCTCGGCGGCGGCCAGCACGAACCTGGTGTCGCCCGGCAACCTGCGCGTCCGCCTGGCCGACGATTTGCCCCAGCCGAGGCCGTCAAGTGACAGTTCGGCCCTGACCGGGAGCCCCGAATCGCGGTTGATCGCCATCTATCGGCTGGTGGCACGGCACGATCTGGATGATGCGCTGACCGCCAGCACCGCCCTGGTCCAGTCGCATCCCAATTTCCGGCTCGCCCAACTGTTGCACGCCGATCTGCTGGCGGCACGCGCCGCCCCCCTGGCGGCATGGGGCGGCACCGTTCCCGAAGCCGACCTGACGCCACTGCGCGACGAGGCTCGCCAGCGCCTGGCAGCCTTGCGCGAGCGGCCTCCTGTCGGCACCGTTCCCGCCGAGTTCGTTCAGTTGCCGCCCAGCGTGCCGTTCGCCATTGCCGTCGATGCGGCGCGCAGCCGGCTGTACCTGTTCGAGAACGGCGCTGGTGGCTTGAAACTCGTCGACGACTTCTACATATCGGTCGGCAAGCAAGGCGTCGAAAAGCTGGTTGAGGGCGACCAGCGCACCCCATTGGGCCTGTACTTCACCACGGGGCGCATCGACCCTCGCGCTCTGGAAGACCGGTTCGGCGTGGGTGCGCTTCCCCTGAACTACCCGAACGCCTATGACCGCAACCGAGGGCGCACTGGCAGCGGCATCCTGCTGCACGGCGTCCCCGCGGCGACCTACTCGCGCCCGCCGCAGGACAGCGACGGCTGCGTCGTATTGACCAACGAAGATCTGCTCTCGCTGGCTGGCCGCCTGCCGCTGCGCGATACGCCGGTGCTGATCAGCCGCCAGATCGACTGGCGTGCACCCGCCAGCGCCCAGGCCACTGCCCACCCCGAGTTTCTGAAATCCTTTCAGCGCTGGCAACAGGCCCGCATGGCCTCGGACGCCGAGACCCTGGCCTCGTTTTACCCTACCGATGGCCCGGCAGACGGTGCCGCCATCGCGCGTATCCGCCAGCGAGCAGCCCTTCCACCCAGTGCGATCTCGGACACCAGCTTGATCACGTGGCGCGACGATCGCGAGTTGATGATCGCCACCTTCCGCGAGCAGGCCGGCGCCGGGCAGCGGCGCGACCGGGTGATGCGCCAGTACTGGGGCCGCGATGGCAGCGGCTGGGTCATCATGGCCGAGGGCCAGGTGCATTAGGCTCCCACGCTCGCTTGCGCTCGCTGCCCCGCCTAGGGGCTCGCGCAGCGGACCGGCAGAGCCGGATCCGC
>CAYJEC010000084.1:0-9747 GCA_964369025.1 uncultured Ideonella sp.
GTCGACCAGTGCGTCGAGCGCCTTCTGGTAGCGGTTGGCATGCGAGCGCTCGGCCTTGGCCAAGGTCTCGAACCAGTCGGCGATCTCGTCGAAGCCTTCGTCGCGTGCCGTCTTGGCCATGCCGGGGTACATGTCGGTGTATTCGTGGGTCTCACCGGCCACGGCAGCCTTGAGGTTGTCACGCGTCGGGCCGATCGGCAGGCCGGTGGCGGGGTCGCCGACCGCCTCGAGAAACTCAAGGTGGCCATGCGCGTGCCCGGTCTCGCCTTCGGCGGTGGAGCGGAACAGCATGGCCACATCGTTCTGGCCCTCGACATCGGCCTTGTTTGCGAAATAGAGATAGCGGCGGTTGGCCTGGGATTCGCCCGCGAAGGCGTCCTTCAGGTTCTGTTCGGTCTTCGAACCCTTCAAACCCATGTCATGCTCCTCTTGAACACATTGTGACGGTGGCCGCCGGTGGCAACCGGCAGCTCAATGCGGACGCTAGCACTGCCCGAGGCAACTGACCAATGCAATCCGTCAATCCGAGGCATAGAGGCGCACTATCTCAGCGCAGACCGAGCAATCGCAAGGCCAGATGGTGCAGGCGGCCCGCCGGCTCGACGAGGTTGTGAAGGATGTCGAAATGGTGGCGTCCCGACAGTGTTTCGCAAACGGGCACAGCGGTCGGGCCCCATTGATCGCGGATCATCTGGTTCTGCCGCAGGAACTCCTCGCTCTCGTCACCACCCACCACGGCATACAACGGCCGCTTCGGGCGCGGGAAGAACGCCGGGCTGAGCCGCTTGACGCTCGCTGGGGTCAACTTCAGATCGGGCGCGATGAACGGCGTGTGACGAAGCGGTTCCAGGTCGTACAAGCCGGAGATCGACAGTGCGCCGCGCAAGGGCTGCAGCGGCAGGCCAGGATCGACCTCTTTCCATCGGCAGCCCAGCATCATGGCCGCGAGGTGCCCCCCTGCCGAGTGGCCCGCGACGGCGATGCGTTGGGGGTCGGCGCGAAACGCGGCAGCGTGCCGGACAGTCCAGGCCAGCAACCGGGTCATCTGCAATGCAATCTGCTCGACCGTCACCGCTGGACACAGGCTGTAGTTGGGGATCACCACGGCGGCCCCGTCAGACACGAAAGACGGCGCAATGAACGAATGGTCGGCCTTGTCGAGCGATCGCCAGTAGCCTCCGTGGATGAATATCAGGATCGGTGCGCCGGGCTCGGCTGCCGGAAAGACGTCGACCGTCTCATCCGAGCCCTCGCCGTAGGACAGGCCGATGCGGCACGCAGGGCTTTGCTCGCGCACAAGCTGAGACGCCTGGCGCCAGCGATCGATGATCGCCATGTGCTCCGGGACTCTGGCGCGGTTGTTGTATTGGGTGTCCAACCAGCCGGTATCGAGCTGACTCATCGTGGGACTCCTGAAGTGGCGGCACGGGCATTCTGTGGTCGTCTCGCACGCCAAGGCACGCAAAACTTGCTGCTAGAATCTTTGGCTTACTGGGGGCGTAGCTCAGCTGGGAGAGCGTCGCGTTCGCAATGCGAAGGTCAGGAGTTCGATCCTCCTCGTCTCCACCACACACTGTTGTCAGATCGGCGTGCGCAACGAGGCGCCGGTTATCCGAAAGGTCGAAACCGAGGTTTCGGCCTTTTTCGTTTCAGGGCTGATGTAATCGTCTAGTACCCGACAGAACCAGCGGGATCTTTCTAGGGGCTGACAGTGCCGCCAAGATTGGCAAGCCTCCGTCCAACCTGCTTTAGAACGCACCAAACCTCGGTGCCAGACACAAACTGGCACATTCCATGCGGCACTACCCTGGCTTTCGGAGTGAATCATTAGGGTGAAGCCTATATCGATCGACATTAGCTCCACGCTATAGTCGCCCATCATGCGGCCTCTGTGCCGCGTATCTTTATCACAGCGCCCAACGTTGGCGACTGGAGGAAATGAGTGGACTACGCTGAAGCGCAGCGCAACCCGACCAAGCATCCGGTCGGGCTGAGCGTTGTCATCGTGCTGCACGTGCTGCTGGGGTGGGCCCTGGTGAGCGGGCTGGCACGCAAGGTGGTCGAGGTGGTGAAGGCGCCCATCGAGACCAAGATCATCGAGGAGATCAAGCCTCCTCCTCCGCCGCCGCCTGAGAACCTGCCGCCGCCGCCCAAGAACATGCCGCCGCCGCCGTCGTTCGTGCCGCCGCCTGAGGTCAACGTGAACCCGCCGCCCAACATGGCGCCGACCATCACCACGACCAACGTCGCGCCACCGCCGGCTGCCCCGGTGGTCATCGCGCCGCCAGCGGCCGCACCGGCCCCGCCGGCCCCGCCGCGCGTGGCCCGCCCCGCACAGATCGACTTTGCCAACTGCGAGAAGCCTGACTATCCCGCCGCGGCCCGCCGCGCAGAGGCCACCGGCATCACCCGCATCCGCTTCACCATCGACGAGACAGGCCATGTCACCAAGGCCGAGATCACCGGCGCGTCGGGCTCCTCGCGCGAACACCGCCAACTCGACAAGGTGGCCGTGGACGCGCTCAGTGCCTGCCGCTTCAAGCCCGGTGCCGACGAGAACGGCAAGCCCGTTGGGGCGTTCTCGAACGTCGAATATGTCTGGAAGCTGGATTGAACCCCGCGTGGCGCAACGCGCCGCGCAACTGACCCCTTGCCCCCTGGAGGAACCATGTCCTTTCTGAATTCCCTGCGCGCCCCTTTGCTGGCCGCCTGCATTGCCCTGCTGGGCGCCACCGCCGCAGCGCCCACCGACGCGCTGGCCCAAGACCAGGGTGCTTCCGCCCCGGCCGCTGCCGCCGCCCCGATGGGCGTGCCCACCCCGGAGGTGAAGAAGGAAACCATTGACAACCCCTACGGCCTGGAGGCCCTGTGGACGCAGGGTGACTTCGTGGCCCGCGGCACGCTGATCATCATGATCATCATGAGCATGGGCAGCTGGTACATCATCTTCACGAAGCTGTGGGAGCAGCGCAAGCTGATGAAGAGCGCCGACGCCGCCACCGCCACGTTCTGGACCGCCGGCTCGGTCAAGAAGGGTGCCGAGGGCCTGGACGAAGCCAGCGCCTTCCGCTACATGGCCGAGCAGGGCCTGAACGCGGCTGACCACCACGAGGGCAGTCTGGTCGAGCAGATCGACCGCCACACCTGGATCGGCATGAGCGTGCAGCGCTCGGTGGACAACATCAACAGCCGCCTGCAGGACGGCCTGGCCTTCCTGGCCACCGTGGGCTCGACCTCCCCGTTCGTCGGCCTGTTCGGCACCGTCTGGGGCATCTACCACGCGCTGACCGCCATCGGCATCTCCGGCCAGGCCTCGATCGACAAGGTCGCCGGCCCGGTGGGCGAGGCGCTGATCATGACCGCCTTCGGCCTGGCCGTGGCGGTGCCCGCGGTGATGGGCTACAACTGGCTGATCCGCCGCAACAAGACCGCCATGGAGCGCGTGCGCACGTTCTCCGGTGACCTGCACAACGTTCTGCTGGCCGGGAAGAAATAATGTCCATGACCGTCGGCGCGCCGGACGACGGCGAGGAGACGATGAACTCCAGCATCAACACCACGCCCCTGGTGGACGTGATGCTGGTGCTGCTGATCATCTTCCTGATCACGATTCCCGTGGTCACCCAGTCGGTGCAGCTGACGCTGCCCAAGGAAATCAACCTGCCCACCCAGACCAAGCCGGAGAACATCCTGCTGGCCGTCTCCAAAGACGGTGACGTGTACTGGAACACCAAGCGCATGCCCGACAACGAGGCGCTGGTGGAGGCGCTGAAGAAGGAATCGGTGAAGGAGCCTCAGCCTGAGGTGCACATCCGTGGCGACGAGAACGTGCGCTACGAATCCGTGGGCCGCCTGATCGTGGCCTGCCAGCGCGCGGGCATCGCCAAGGTGGGCTTCATCACCGAGCCGCCGCCCAAGAACTGAGGAAACTGAACCATGTCCATGAATGTAGGCGGCGCCGAAGACGACATGATGGTGGAGATGAACACCACGCCGTTGATCGACGTGATGCTCGTGCTGCTGATCATGTTCATCATCACGATCCCCGTGCAGACGCACGCGGTGAAGATGAACATGCCGGTGAACTCCAACAGCGCCCCGCCCCCGAAGCCGCCCGAGATCATCCGCATCGATGTGGATTTCGACGGCACCATCGGCTGGAACGGTGAACTCGTGGCCAACCGGGCCGACCTGCAGGCCCGGCTCTACCGCACCGCCCTTCTGCCTGACCAGCCCGAGGTGCACCTGCGCCCCAACAAGCTCGTCACCTACAAGTATGTCGCCATGGTGATGGCCGAGGCCCAGCGCCTGGGCGTCACCAAGATCGGTATCGTCGGCAACGAACAGTTCATGAACTGAACGCGGCGCTTGGCCCGGCGGGGATCGGCCGTCAGCGGTTCGATCCCCGTTTGCGTTTACAGGACACGCTGTCCAACCCTCGGAACATCTCACCATGACATCCCTGCGCGCACTGACCCTCGCCCTGGTGGCTGCTGGCTGCCTTTCTGTCGCTCAAGCGCAAGTGCGCCCCGAGGTGGGCAAGCCCTTGCAACAGGCGAGTGACCTGCTCAAGGCCGGCAAGGCCAAGGAGGCCCTCGCCAAGATCCGCGAAGCGGATGCAGTGGGTGGCAAGAGCGCTCAGGAGCAACTGACGATCGACCGCATGCGCGGCTCGGCTGCCCAGCGGGCAGGCGACAACGCCACCGCTGTACAGGCCTTCGAGTCGGCCTTCAACTCCGGCAAGTTGAGCGGCGCGGAGCAGGCTCAGGTCGCCGAATCCCTGGCGTTTGCCTACTCGCAGCTGCGCGACAACGCCAAGGCGGGCCAATGGGCCAACCGGGCCCAGCAGCTCGGCGCCAACAGCTCGTCACTCAAGCAACTGCAGGCCTATCTGCAAGGCCAGAGCGGGGACTACGGCGCCATCGCGCGCGACGCCGCTGCTGCGGTTTCGGCCTCCGAGCAGGCAGGCCATCGCCCCGACGAAGGCGACCTGCTTCGCCTGGCCGACGCCTACCAGCGCACCAACAACGGCGCAGGCCAGAGCGGCGCCCTAGAAAAGCTGGTGGCCTACTATCCCAAGCGGGAATATTGGTCGGTGGTGCTTGGCCGCCTGCCGCGCAAGCCCGGCTTCGCCGACCGCCTTGCCCTCGACGTGATGCGCCTCAAGCTGGCCACTGGCAACCTCAGCAAGACCGATGAGTTCATGGAGATGGCTCAGTTGGCCTTGCAAGGTGGCTACGCCGCCGAAGCCAAGTTGATCGTCGACAAGGGCTTTGCGTCAGGCGCCCTGGGCACAGGTGCCGAGGCAGATCGCCATAAGCGCTTGCGCGACCTGGCCAACAAGCAGGACGCCGAGATCCGCGCCAACGTCGAGAAGGAAATCACCGCAGCCAACGCCAACAAGGACGGCAACGCCCTGGTGCAGATCGGCTCGGTGCTGGCGGCCATGGGCCAGGCCGAACAAGGCGTCAGCCTGATCGAGCAAGGCATTGCGAAAGGCAGCCTCAAGCGGCCGGATGACGCCAAGCTCCGGTTGGGGCTTGCGTTGGCACAGACAGGCAAGAGCCGCACCAAGGCTCAACAGACCCTGCGCAGCGTTCAGGGCAACGACGGAGCGGCCGACGTGGGCCGCCTGTGGGCCATCCAGATCGCGCAGTGAGCGCGGAGCTGATGACGGGCGCCCTGCCCCACTACGTGCAGGCACTGGGGCATGGTGTCCACGCCGTCGACACCGGCTTTCACCGCCCCTTGTTCGACGCGGCCTACTTGATCGTCGACAACGGGCGTGCCGCATTCATCGACACCGGAACGCGGCACGCATTGCCCCGGCTGCTCGGTGCCCTCCAAGCGCTCGGGTTGGCGCCCGAGGCCGTCGACTGGGTGATCCCGACTCACGTTCACCTGGACCACGCGGGTGGCGTGGGCCCGCTGATGCAGGCCTTGCCGGCCGCCCGGCTGATGGTCCACCCTCGCGGTGCGCGCCACATGATCGACCCGAGTGCGCTCTATCAAGGTGCGCTGGCCGTCTATGGCCAGGCGGAGATGGACCGCTCCTACGGGCAACTCGTCGGGGTAGCCGCCGAACGCGTGGCGACGAGCGAGGACGGCCTGCAGATCACACTGGGGCGCCGCCACCTCGAGCTGATCGACACGCCTGGCCACGCCCTGCACCACCACTGCATCTGGGACCCGATCTCGCGCGGGTGGTTCACTGGCGACACTTTCGGCCTGTCGTATCGGGAGTTCGACGTGGCTGACCGCCCGTGGATCCTCCCCACCTCGACGCCGGTGCAGTTTCAGCCCGAAGCTCTGAAGGCCTCAATCACCCGCCTGTTGGCGCGCAAGCCTGACAGCGTGTACCTCACCCACTTTGGCCGGCTGGGCGACGTGGCCACCCTCGGCAGTCAACTCCTGGGCCTGCTGGATGAGACCGTTGCACTGGGCCGGGCGCATGCCCAGCATCCCGACCGGCACCGCGCGCTCTGCGGCGCCTTGTTGGCCCTCTACAGGGCCCGTGTCCGGCAACATGGCTGCACGTTGCCCGACAGCACGGTCGACGAGATCCTGGCCCTGGATGTCGAGTTGAACGCCCAGGGCATGGCCATCTGGCTGGATCGCCAGGCGGCCTGACGCCCCGGGGCCAGGCACCGCTAGACTGGCGCCCATGTCGACCTGCCCCACCCCCACGCGCCCCCTGTTCGGCCTGAATGGCCGCGTCATCGTCATCACCGGCGGTGGCCAAGGGATCGGCGCTGCATGCGCCGAACGCTTTGCAGCCGAGGGAGCGCGCGTGGCACTGTGGGACGTCCACCCGACCGCCGCGTTGAACTTGGCCGAACGATTGTCGGCGGCAGGCGGCCAGGCCCTGGCCATCCCCTGCAACGTGGCTCGCAAGGCCGATGTCGAATCAGCCCTGGCCGCCACAGTGCTCGCTTGGGGCCAGGTCGACGGCTTGGTGAACAACGCTGGCATCTTCCGCGCTGCCGATTTCCTGGAGGTCTCCGAAGAAGACTGGGATGCGGTGATCGATGTCAACCTGAAAGGCGCCTTCCTGGTGGGCCAGGCGGTTGGGCGCCAGATGGTGCGCCAGGGCCACGGTGGTGCGATCGTCAACATGTCGTCGGTGAACGGCTCGATGGCGATCGCCGGCATTGCCAGCTACAACGCCAGCAAGGGCGGCATCAACCAGCTCACGCGCGCGATGGCGCTGGCGCTCGCAGATCATGGCATCCGCGTCAATGCCGCCGCCCCTGGCACCATCGCCACCGAGTTGGCTCGCGAGGCGGTGCTCACCAGCGACGAGGCGCGATTGCGCATCCTTGGCCGCACGCCCATGAAGCGCCTGGGAGAGCCTGAGGAAGTGGCTGACGTCGTGGCCTTCTTGCTCAGCGATGCTGCACGCTACATGACCGGCGAGATCGTGCACATCGACGGTGGCCGAATGGCACTGAACTACACCGTTCCTGTCTGACCCTGCCGCCCGTCGCGGCACCGGTCGATCAGGTGCGCAGCGCCGCTGCCTCGGCCGCCAGGCGTGTGATGCGCGCCCAGTCGCCTGCCTTCACCGCATCTGCCGGCGTCAGCCACGAGCCGCCGCAGACCTTCACATTCGGCAACGCCAGAAAATCCGGTGCCGTCTGCAGAGAGATGCCACCGGTAGGGCAGAAGGCCACGTCCGGGAAGGGGCCGGCCAGGGCCTTCAGCATCGGAATGCCACCGGCGGCGGTGGCGGGGAAGAACTTCAGGAAACTCAAGCCGTCCGCCTGGGCAGCCATCACCTCGCTGGCCGTGGCCACACCCGGCAGCAGTGGCAGCCCCACGTCGCGACATGCCGCCCCCACCTCGGCGGTGTAGCCGGGGCTGACGCCGAAGACTGCCCCGGCCTGGCGTGCAGCACGCGCATCGGACGGGCTGCGGATGGTGCCCGCACCCACAATGGCACCAGGAACGTGGCGCGCCATCGCGTCGATGGCCGCCAGCGCCACCGGCGTACGCAGGGTCACCTCCAGCACCTTCACGCCGCCTTCGACGAGGGCACGCGCCAGGGGAACGGCATCTTCCAGGCGGTCGATGACAATGACCGGAATCACCGGGCCGTGAGCGGCAAGTTCGAGTGTGTTCATGCTTCGGTTCGGATGAATGGGTTCGAGGTCAGAGCCAGGAGCACGCGCCTTCCTCGGCGCTGTTGACGTTGCGGCGCAGGCCGGCGAAAAGCTCGCGTCCCAGGCCGTGGCCGTGGCTGTCGGCCAGGGCTGCATCGCGCACAGCAGGCGTGCGCGCAGCCCATTCGGCGTCGGACACCAGCACGTCCAGGGTGCCGGCGGTGGCGTCCATCCGCAGCAGATCGCCGGTGTGCACCTTGCCGAGCGGCCCGCCTGCCAGGGCTTCGGGGCTCACATGGATGGCGGCAGGCACCTTGCCCGAGGCGCCGCTCATGCGACCGTCGGTGACCAATGCCACACGGAATCCCTTGCCCTGCAGCACCGCCAGCGGCGGGGTCAGTTTGTGCAACTCCGGCATGCCATTGGCACGCGGGCCCTGAAAGCGCACCACGGCGATGAAGTCGCGCTCGAGCTCACCTGCCTTGAAGGCGGCCAGCAGCCCTTCCTGGCTGTCGAAGACGATCGCTGGGGCCTCGACCACATGGCGGTCGTCCGGTACCGCGGAAACCTTGATCACCGCGCGGCCCAGATTGCCCTGCAGCAGGCGCAGGCCGCCCGTGGGCGAGAACGGCTCCGAGGCACCACGCAGCACGGTGGCGTCTCCACTGGCAGTGGGCAGCGGCGACCAGCGCACGCCATCGCCATCCTGTGCCGGCAACTCGGCGTAGGCCGGCATGCCGCCCGGCGCCACGGCCTTGGCATCGGCGTGCATCAGCCCGGCAGCCATCAGCTCGCGCAGCACGAAGCCGGTCCCGCCAGCGGCCTGAAACTGGTTCACATCAGCCGTGCCGTTGGGGTACACGCGGGCCAGCAGGGGGATGATGGACGACAGCGCGGAAAAATCGTTCCAATCGATGAGGATGCCTGCGGCGCGGGCAACCGCCACCCAGTGGATCAGGTGGTTGGTCGAGCCACCGGTGGCCAGCAAGGCAACCATCGCGTTGACAATGCTGCGTTCGTCGACGAGGTGGCCGATCGGCAGATCGCGCTGCCCAGCGCGCAGGCTGAGCGCCGTGGCCACCGCCTCGCGTGTGAGCGCATCGCGAAGTGGCGTGCCCGGATGCACGAATGCCGCGCCGGGCACATGCAAACCCATCGCCTCCAGCAACATCTGGTTCGAGTTGGCGGTGCCGTAGAAGGTGCAGGTGCCTGCCGAATGGTAGGCGGCCTGCTCGGCTTGCAGCAGTTCGGCACGGCCCACCAGACCCTGCGCCGCCTGCTCGCGGACCTTGGCCTTGTCGCCGTTGGACAGGCCCGAGCCCATCGGCCCAGCCGGGACGAACACACAGGGCAGGTGCCCGAAGTGCAGGGCACCGATCAACAGGCCCGGCACGATCTTGTCGCAGATCCCCAGCAGCAGTACCGCATCGAACACATCATGCGACAGCGCAATGGCAGTGCCCATGGCGATCGTGTCGCGCGAGAACAGGCTCAGTTCCATGCCTGGATAGCCCTGGGTCACGCCATCGCACATCGCCGGCACGCCACCAGCCACCTGGGCCGTGGCCCCCAGGCGATGGGCGGCCTCGCGGATCTGCGCCGGGTAGCCTTCATAGGGCTGATGTGCCGACAGCATGTCGTTGTA
>CAYJEC010000085.1:0-9664 GCA_964369025.1 uncultured Ideonella sp.
CTGCTACACACTCACCTGATTCTGTAGTGGTTATAACAACATCGCCTACTGGCGACGGTGCTGGGTGGGTGTAGAGGGCGGTTCCATCAGGGAGTGCTTTCAGCTTACCGAAGTCCTCGGCTGAAACATGGAAGCAACTAAAAGCTTGTGTTGGCAGCTTTGTCGCCACCGGCTCTGCCTTCTCAGCCTGCTCGATGGCGGCGTGGAGTGTGGGAATAGCAGACCTAGCAAACCCGTCGGGTGTTAGATGTTCTTCGTGCGTTCCGTTGGCGATTATTTCCAGCGCCTCAAGCGCCTGCTTCATGGCTTGCAGTATCATCCCGCCCTCCGCTTAGTAGTCGCCCTGCCAAACTCCGACGCATAGGTGCAAGTCTCTGCCGTGCTGCTCACGACCTGCTGGCCCTGCACCGTGGCGCACTTGCGAGGCTCGGCTTTGCCGGTAGCCAGGCCGTAGTCGAACGCCAGCCAGAGGCTGAACGTCCAGCACACGGCGATGAAGACAGTCTTGTTTGTCATTTTCAAGCTCCCGTTTCGTTGATCGTGTAGCAGATCATACACGTTATCTTTTCCTTTTGCAAGCCCCTAGATAGTGCAGCCCCCGTGGAGACTGCGCTTCGCCTTTAGGTAGGCTTCGTGGGCTTCTCGCGGAGTGTCGTAGGTCCCGAGGTGGCGCTGCCGATTGCCCACGGATATGCTAGCCCGGAACCGGGCCCTGTGCGCGGAGACCCCGAGAAAGCCGGAGCGGTTACCTGCGAACGGTTTCCGCACGTTCTCGATGTTCGTAGCATGCGACACCGCCCTGAGATTTTCTAACCTGTTGTCATCCTTGTCGCCGTTTATGTGGTCGATGTCGCAAGCAGGCCAGTCGCCAGTGTGCAGCAACCATACCAGCCTATGGGCCTTGTACTCGCGAGCCAGGACGCCGATGCACCTCCTGCCGTAGTGGTCCAGGTATCCGGCTTGGGCGCCGACCTTAGCCCTGCCGTGCGAAACGCGCCAGGTAAAAATCCCTGTAGCCGGATCGTAGTGCAGCTTGCTGCGGACCGCTTCGCGTAATGCTATCAGCATTTTGATCTCCTCTTGCAGGCGTCGAGGAGGATGTCCTGCACCCTGCGTTTGGTTGTCATGCGTTCTAGTACCAGTTCGTCGATGGTGCCTTCGGCGAGTATGTTGTGTATCACCGTTATTTTTCCGGTGTTACTCTGCATCTGCCGTACGGGGCCGACGCGCTCGATCACCTGGAGTCGCTCCTCGAGGTTCCAAGAGACCGAGAAGAACACGATAGTGTGGCAGTGATTTTGCCATTGATCAATTCCATGTCCAGCCGACTTCGGGTGGATGAACAGGATCGGCAGCTTGCCTTCGCGGAACTCCTGCTCGGTCTGGTTGGTCAGCGCCTTGCCCTGGGGGAACGCCTTCAGCAGGCGAGCCAGGTCGGACCGGAACTCGTACACCACCAGCAGCCGTTCGCCGGCCGACTCCTCGACGATAGACTGAAGCGCTTCTACCTTTTCGTCGTGGACTTCTTTCCATTCCTTGCTGCGGGGGTTGTTGTCGTCATCAACGGTCGGGTCTGTATATACACACCCGCTCGCCAGTTGCATCAGCTTCTGCGACTTGGCTGCCGCGTTGAACGCCTCGGCCGTATGCTGTTCGATTTGTATGAAGAAGTCCTTCTCCATCTGGCGGTAGAGGTTCTTCACCGACGCGGGCAGGTCGATCATCACGTTGTTCACGACCGGCTCGTCGAGTGTCAGCCAGTCCTCCGGGGCGATGGTCAGGCAGATGTCCTTCACCGCGTCGTGGATCTGCGCCTCGGCGCTGTCGTTCGGCAGGCTGCCGTAGCCGTCGTAGCTGGCGTGGAACCAGCGCTGCTTGAACGCGTCGAACGTACGGCCCAGTCGCTTGCCGCGGTCGAGCATCCAGACCTGGCCCCACAAGTCGATCAGTCCGTTGGGTGCCGGGGTGCCGGTCAGCTCGACGAACCTGTCGACATGGGTGTGTGCGATCTTCGCCAGCGCGCCGGCCCGCTTCGTGCCTTGGCCGGCAAGGAACTCTTTGCCTTTGCTGCTGGTGCGGAAGCTGATGCGGTGGCCCTTCAGGCGGGTACTCTCGTCGGCGATCACGGTCTTGAAGGGCCAGCGGTCACCGTAGTGGTCTATTAGCCAGACCATGGACTCGTAGTTCACCGTGTAAATCGGCACGTCACGGCGCAACGCGGCCAGCCGTTCCTTCTCGGTGCCGATGATCGGGGATATGCCGAGGTGCTTGAAGTCGTCCCACTTCCGCGCTTCGTTCGACCAGGTGCTACGTGCCACCCGCTTCGGTCCGAGGATCAGCGTAGGCGCCGACTCGCCAGCCATGTAGAGGCCGTCGAGGTATGCCAAGGTCGTAGAACTTTTCCCCATACCTGGGGCGGCCCAGAGGGCACAGCGTTCGTGTTCGTATAGGTGGTCGATCATGGGGCGCTGCCAGGGGCGGGGAGTGAACGCGGTCACGGCGTGGGCCCCGCGCGGATAGCCTCCGCGCAATCGTTGCCTAAGCGTGTGTCGAAAATCCCGTCACAGAGGAGTGCGCACTCCGCGCGCTCACGGGCGGCAGCTCCACGCATGGCGGCGAAGATGCGCTGCGTCGTGATCGGTGGCGCCTTGCCCGGCGGTATGCCGTTGGCGTCGTTGTAGATCTTGGTGAGTTCAGCGTCAGTCACGGCAACCTCAGCTTGTCACGGCACGGCGCGCAGGCCCCGCCGACCAGACGCCCGGACCACTCGCCGCAGAAGTCGCACTCACCGGGCTTGCCGACCGGGATACTGTCGGCAGCAACACGGGCCGCGTGTTCGGCCCGTTCTCTTGCAGCTTGCGCGATGTCGTTTGCGCAGTCTATTTCGTCAGCCATGCCATTGTCCTCCAGTTGTCAACCGCCTCGACGGAGTCGAGTACGAATACCTTTATGCCGCTCGCGCGCATCCGTGCGTGCTCCCGGAGCTGCCCTTCGCGCGCCTTCACGTCCGGCGCTTTGGTCTCTACCCAGCAGCTGGTCAGGGGCAGCAGGATCAGCAGGTCGGGCGCGTGCTTGCGGCCTTCCCACTTGACCTTCCGGGTCGTGCCGCGCATTTCGCGGACGACTTTCTTCAGGTGCTTGACTACGTCGGATTCTTTCATCTGGTTTTGTCTTTCAAGGTGTCGTGGATGCCGAGCAGCTCCACGTAGATGCCGTACAGGAGGCCAGCGATTATGCCGAGCACAACGAGGGTTGAGTTCCAGTATTCCACGGTCAGTCCTTCCGGTAACGATAGTCTTCAAACCCGGCAGCCGCGAGCGGCATGTCGGCGCAATAGTCGAGCGGCGCAGAGATCAGCGCGCTTAGGTGGTCGGCGTTGAACTCGTCGGAGTCCGGCGCCTCGGTCACGAGCTCGTCATGCACGCGCATGACAACGCGGTAGCCCGCTTCTTCGACCGGTGCGATGTGGTCGAACAGCACGTCGCGAGCGAATGACTGGCACATATTCTCGAACAGCCGGCCGCCGTATGTCGGTATCCTGGTCCACTTCTTCGTGAACTGGTCGACACCCATGTAGCTGATCTTGTCGCTGTCGTCGGTCTGGGGGTGCGGGTAACACAGGTACCGGCTGCTCGGCATCAGGATGCGCAGCCAGGCGCCGTCGCGGCGGATCTTGCAGCGCCTCGCTTCGTACGTCTTGCCGGGGGTGTCGATCGCCATGGCCGTCTTGCTCTCGAGTTCTTTCCAGTAGCTGCTGATCGCCGGGTGTCCCGCGCGCCAGCCCTGCACGAAGCAGAGCACGACGATAGCCGTCTGCGCGCGCAGCCCGTAGGTCGAGATGCCTTTGTTCTGGTACCAGTCGTAGAGCCCCTCGGCTTCACGCAGCGCTTCTTCCGGCAGTGTCGGCAGGGCCTTGGCCGCCATGTCGTCGAGGTCGATGTTGTAGCCGGCCGCGAACGTGATGAAGGCGCCGAGCGATCCCTGGTACTGACCGGCTAGCTCCTGCACCTTGCCCACCGAGCGCTGGTCCTTGGTGACGTCCTCGTGGTGCATGCCGAACGACTTGGCGTAGGCCAGCTTGTAGAGGTCGGGGCCCGTGCCCTCGTCGTACTCGCGGAACGCCTGCAGCTTCCAGTCTTCCTTGGCCAGCCAGGCAGCGTCGCGCCCCTCGATGTTAGCCAGGTCGGACACGACCAGCTTCTTGCCGGGCGGGGCCACGATCACACCGCGGACAGCGCTCGACAACAGGTGCATGACGTTGGGGTAGAGCATGTCGGCGCAGTCGGCCTTGACCGCGGCGATGCCGAGCTGCACCTCGTCGTGCGGCATCAGTCCTCTTGACGGTAAATTCTGCGGCTGGAAGATCCGACCCGCGTCTCGGCGTGTGCGCGCGGCGCCATCGAACTGGAGCGTACCCCGCAGCCGACCGTCGTCGCCCACTGCCCGGGTGAGGGTCTTGTACTTGGCGGTGCTGGTGGTGCTGGTCGCGAGGCGGAGCCTCAGCAGGTCCTTGACCCCGGACTCGACACGCTCGTCCTGCAGCAGCCTCTCCAGCGTCGAGCCTTGCAGATCCTTCAGGTGGTAGCCGTACTCGCCGAGGATGAACTCGATCATGCGGTCGCGCTGGGTTGCGGCTTCCACGTAACCGCCTGTCATCTGCTTGGCCTGCTTCGCCAGCAGCGCCTGCTCGCGGTCGGTAGCGACCAGCGCCGCCTTCGCGAACTCGACGTCGATGCAGATGCCGCGGTCGTTGATCATCTGGTCCAAGTGCCACAGCGCGAGCTCTTGTGGCCCGTAGTTCCACGACGGGAGCTTCTTCCAGATCTCGCGCATAGCCATCACGTCGTGGCGTGCGTACTCGAGGTAGCGCGCCCACTGCTCCGGGTGCGTCAAGCGTGTGGCGCGGCGCAGCTTCATGTTCTTGGGGCGTGGCTTGCAGAAAAGCATCATCAGGTCGCGGCCCTCTTTCAGCTTCCGCTTGTCCTGGTCGATGCCGAGGATGTCGCCGACCTTGTCGAGCGCGCCAGGCAGCCCGTGGGCCAGGCCCTTGACCATGCAGCAGCGCCACTTGCTGATCGGGGTCTCGATGCGCAGGTTGCCGAGGCGCAGCACGTTGCGGTCGAACATCGCATTGTGCGCGACGATCTCGTCGGCCTGCTCGAGCATCGCGAGGAACGTGTCGGGCACGCCGGAGGCCGTGACGTCGATCACAGTGACGGGGCCGTCGTCCACGGCCACAGCAATGATGTCGACCTCGCAGCTGGCAGCGTACTTGTAGGTGCCGTCTTTGATCGGGGTCTCGCTGTACGTCTCGGTGTCGAGCCAGAGAATCAAACGTCATACTCCTCAAGAAAAAAGAAAAGCCTATTGCCAGATTCGCGCGGGTTTATTTGTTTACGCGGAGGCCCGCCTTGCGTCCACTACCCGCGAGCATAGAGTCAAAGGGGACTCGCGGTTAACCATCTGGCCGTTTGTACCGAGGCGGCTAGCCCTCGTGCTGCTTTTCAGGAGTCCTCCGCCCCCGGTGTGTTCTTGGAAGAGAGCTGCGGCCGATCGCTTGGCGTATGTACGCTCTGGGCAGAGGCCTCTGGCAATGCCCGGCTGGCGGCAGCCCTCATCCAAGGACACGCGATATTATAGAACAGGACGCCGTCCTGCCTGACCGCGTGGCACCGCCCCAGGTCGTCCCGCCAGTAGTGCGCAGGGGGGACCGAACAACCAGACAGTGCCAGTGCGATCAGGAGGACGCGCATGCTCAGGCCATGTCGTCCGCGTCGGCGCCGTCGCCCAGGTCGTCGAAGTCGTCGGCCTTGGCGCTGCCGCCACCGCCGAAGCTGTCGCCGTCCTTCACGAACTGCGCGCCGAGCAAGCCGGCGAAGATACCCTTCGTCTTGGCCTGGGTGTTGGCGTACAGGTCGAACGTGACGGTGGTATAGCAGCCGGAGTAGATCACGCCGGACTCTTCGGTCACGAGGTTGTCGCTGCCGTCTTCGTTCTTCGGGCGGCGGTTGAACAGCTTCGGCTTGGTCGGCGACTTCGCGGTGACGTACCAGGTGTCGGCGTAACCCTCGTAGACCTCGCCGTCCTTGTTCTTGCGGCGGTTGCCGTTGCGGTAGGCTTTCTTGCTGGCTTCGAGGTCTTCGATTACCTCGGCGCCCTTGCCCTTCCAGGCCTCGTTCGCGACCGCGAGCTGGGCGGCCTTCAGGCTGGTCGGGGACCACGACTTGTCGGCGTTCTGCTCGAACACCTTGGTTTCCGGGGTCTCGATGAAGTCTGCGCCGTACTTCGGCTGCTGGCCCTCCTCCATGGCGCGCGCTTTGAACAGGCCGTGCGCGAATCCGACGCGGCAGTTGGTCATTTTCAGTTTCTTGGACATATCAGATTTCCTTCTTGAAGTATTGAGGATACATCGCGCGAACTCGGGTGATTGCCGTGTTGACCGCCGTCACGCGGGACGATCTGGGCAGGTACTGGGAAGCGTTGATCAGGATCTCCCGGGCATCTCGCGGCAGGATCTGCGCCGGTGCTGCGCGCTGCTCCATCCGCTTGTAGAGAGTCTCGAACGAGACGGTCCGGGCGGCGACGCGGTGAACCTTGGGGCTTGGGGGCTCGAGGAAGTTCATGCCATATCGCTCCCGGTTTCGTCCGCAAAGTCTGCCGAGGGGTTGATCACCAGGGCCGGCCGCTTGTCGCTTTCGGGCGCCACGCTCGGCTTGCCTTCGGACTGTGTGATCAGCTCCTGCAGCTTGTTCCACCGCTTGACACTCGGTGCGCTGCCCTTGTCGCCGAAGATCTTCTCGGCACTCGTAGGCGAAATTACGCTCATGGAATACATCTCTTCGACCTTCAACCGCATCGACTTCAGCGCGGCCTCGGCCTGGGCGGCGTCGATCCAGCTGCGGGCGCCGCGCTTGCCCTGCACCAGCTTGTAGCCCGGCACGGGGTGGCCGGAGAACAGCTCGGCCTCGACCTTCCCGCGGACCGCCTTGGTCCACTGCTCGATCAGGTCGCACGCGGCCAGCTTCCTGGCCAGCTCCTCGCCGGTACCGACTGGCGGGATCTGTGCGCCGGTGGTCAGGTCGTCGAAGTCGGCGCCGATCGCCTGCGTGAGGTGCGCGTCGCGGGCGGGGCACTTGGTCGACGCCCTGCACCAGCGGCAGCCCTTCTCGGTGACGTTCAGCAGGTGCTCTGCGGGGCCTTGGGCGTGGTGGTAGGCGTCCAGGGCGATCACCGCGGCGTGCTTCACTTCCCCGCCGAACGCCAGCAGCTCCTCGACTGCGCACGGCCACTCCTGGGGCGCCGAGATCCGCGGCTGATGGATCACGAGGCGGATGGACTTGATGTCGTCCACGAGGCTGAACTCCTCGTGCGCCGCGAGCGCGTAGATCATCAGCTGCTTGTTGCGCTCGGGGCTGACCAGCTCGCCCATACCATATTTGAGATCCACCACGATCAGCTCGCCCTCGGCCGTCAGGATGACGGCATCGGACGTGCCGGCCGCGTCGGGCTCACCGGTCCAGGTCGTGATCGGGAGACGCTGCTCGACGAACAGGGTGCCGCCTTCAGCGTACTGCTGCACGGCGCGGACGTAGCTGTTGATCGCGCCGACCATGGCCTCGTCGACCTCGAACCACGGACCCTGGATCAGGTCGCCCTGCCAGCGCGCACCGTCGGGCATGATCTCGATCCGCTTCTTCAGATGCGTGGCCGGGTGCTCGCCTTTCGAGAGACACTGCTCGGCCAGGAAGTGGGCGGCGGTACCCTCGTCGGCGTGCTTGCTGCTCGAGTCGGGCTCGCCCTTCTCGAGGAACAGGCTGCCACTACATGACATCCATTTTTCCGCAGAGCTGGGGGACAGAAGGGCGTGGTTACCGGCCATGATCAGCCCACCACCCAGGCCGCAACGCGCCACGTGACGCCAAGCAGCAGGCCGATGAAGCAGGCGCCGACAACAGCAGCCAGCGCCAGGCCAATCGCGAAGCCGATCGACTCGCCGTACTCGCTCATGCCAGTTCCTTCGCGATCAGGTCCAGGGCCTGCTTGTACTGCTCCTGGGTGGTGATCGCCTCGGAGAGCTTTTCCTTGGTCGGGGCGAACGCGTCGATGATCTTGCGGCCGGCCGCGCGACCTTTGGTCTGGACCAGCTTCAGGAAGGCCGGCTTGACGTCCTTGTCGTAGTCAAGGCCAGAGGCTGCAGCGGTCGGTTCCGTGGTAGTGCCCGACTCCGTAGCGGCAGGCTGTGCAGCGGAAGCAGCCGCATGGGCGTTTCCCTCAGAAGGGGACGCCGTAGCACTGCCGGTGCTCGCAGCCTGCGCCGCGGCAGCTTGGGTAGCGGCAGGCTTCTCGGACTGGGGGTCGGGTGTTCCCTTTTTAGGTACGTTCGTACCCGTTTTGGGAACAGTCTCGCCGGTGGTGGCCGCGACCAGCTTGGCCAGCTCGGCGGGGGTTGATACGGTGAAGGTCATCTGGATCGGGAACATCATGGTCTCCTACGTTGGAAGGGGTTTGTTTCGAACGCTACATCAGCGGTCGGAAAAAACCCCCTCGATTGCTCGAGGGGTAAAGTGCCGGCGCCTGCCGGGCCCCCAGGGAGGTTCAGGAACGCGTCGGGGCCGTGATCTTCTCGATCGTCTCGGCAGCCTTGGCGCGCTGCTCGCGGATGGCCGCGTCGATCTCGGGGTGGCTCTCGTTCAGGTGCGCCGGCGTGTGTGCGGACATGATGCGCTGTGCTTCGCAGGCCTCGGCGTTGAGTCGGTGGATGGTCTTGATTCCGTGCATGATGGTTTCCTGTAGGGGTGAAGGTTCGACAGTGTATCAGGAGTGCATGCAGTTGCGCACGCGCAGCGACGTCAGCTCGATGTAGGCCCGCATGTAGGTCGGAAACCGCGCGCTGCGGTTCCCTGTGCGGGAGTCCATCACCACGTACTCGGTCGGGGCTTCCCAGCGGTCGGCGACTCCCATCACGATGTAGGGGTACTCGTCGCCGACGCTGTGGCCCTGGAGCCCGCCGGTCTTGGCGCCATGGCCGGTGTAGGCGACCTTGCTCTCAGCCTTCTTGGTGAAGATCTTGGCGGGGCCGTCGGTCTCGTTGAAGCGGATGAAGTAGTCGGGGTTGAACTCGCCCCAGGCCGCGGCGTTCGGGCCGACCAGCTCGCCGGACCAGCCGGTGGCGTTGTAGACGGCGATGCAGTCCTGCTCGAGCGAGACGGCCAAGGCGTGGACCGTGTCGCGGAGGCGCTGCTCGGCGCCACTCGATACGTTCAGCTCGACCACCAAGGTGTCTTCGGTGGCGGACTGGGCGCGGCGAGCGCCGAGGATGTTCTGGGTGATACCGTTGGCGCGGAGGAAGTCAAGCGCAAATTCCGCGCGGCTGTCACGCTGGCTTTGCAGGTTGGCGCTGCCTGCGATGTCGAGGCCGATGTTGAGTTCGATGATCATGTCTTGCTCCTGGTAGGTTGTGGTGAGTTGCTGATTCGAATTATAGGGGCTGCTACACAGTTGTCAAACCTATTTCGCGCAACACTGTGTTGCAGCCAGCGCAACAATCAGAACCGCTGCCCTACACCACGGACCAGCTCCCGCATCTTGATCCTGGCCATGCTGCGGGCCTGGTCCGGGTGGATCTCGAACAGGTCGCAGAGCCACTCGAAGCTGCCCACGCCGC
>CAYJEC010000086.1:0-9224 GCA_964369025.1 uncultured Ideonella sp.
CTGTCCTTCGTACAGCCATCGTTGAGGAGGACGGAGTTCCCTTCCAGCACATCCTGCCCTCATTGAGGGTGTCGCTGCGACAGGCGGAAGACTTGTCTGGTCTTGACCCGCAAATGCGCGAATCGCAAATGATGGGCATGTTGCAGGCGCAGGTTTGCCAGCCCATCGACCTGCGTGAGGCACCTCTGTTCAGGTTGGCTCTGTACCGGATTGCGGTCGATGAGCATGTACTTTTTTTCATGCCACACCATGCCATCTGGGATGGCTGGTCGTTCGACCTGTTTTACGAAGAGATGGCTGCGCTCTACGGCGCCTACAGCACGGGGCGGGAGCCCACGCTTCCGGCGCTTGCGGTCAGCTACGGCGATTTCTCGCACTGGCAGCACGAGTGGCTGAAGACTGGCGAGGTACAGACGCAAGTCGCCCATTGGACGAAGCGGTTGGCCGACATGCCCGAGCCATTGGACCTACCGCTCGACAAGCCCCGCCCGCTGCGCATGTCGGGGAACGGAGAGACTCGACCGATTGCCTATGCTCTCGATTTCATCGAGCGTGTGAGGCGTTTCGGGCAGTCCCACGATGCCACGCCATTCATGTCGCTACTGGCTGGATATGCGCTGCTACTGAGTAGGGTGACCGGACAAACTGATCTGATCATAGGCACACCTGTCCGGGGCCGGGATCTGGCGCAGGTGGAAGGCGTCATGGGCTTCTTCGTCAACGCGCTTCCGCTGCGTTTGCGGATTGAGCCTGCGCAGAGCTTCATCGACCTGCTGGCTCAAGTTCGTCGTGTGGTGTTGGACGCATTCTCGGCACCCGATGTGCCGTTCGAGTTCCTGGTGCGCGATCTCAACACCGTGCGCGACGAGAGCCGTTCGCCCATTTACCAGGCCTTCTTCTCCTACCAGGACGCCCGCCAGAGAACACGGCATTGGGGCGAACTGCACCAGGAGCAAATCCATCTCTTTCAACCGGGAGCGGCCGAGGATCTCGGACTCTGGTTCCTAGAGCACCCCCAAGGACTTGCAGGCGGATTGACATTCAACACCGACATATTGACCTCAGGCACGGCGCGGCGCTTGGCCCAGCGGTTCGAGCGACTGATGGAAGCCGCGCTTGCCGAACCGCGTGGTGCCGTGGCCGAGCTTCCGTACATGCCGGCCGAGGAGGTGGCAATGCTGGCGGCCTGGAACCGGACCGACACGGCCCCCGGCCCGGTGTCTTCTGTCGGTGGGTTGCTGCAAGTCCAGGCTCAACGGACACCGCAGCGGACCGCGTTGTCCTGCCAAGGGCAGTCGATCACCTATGCCGAACTCGACTCACGTGCCAATCGGCTGGCACGCGAGCTTCGAGCACGAGGCGTCGATCGCGGCTCGCTCGTGGGCCTGTGCGTCGAGCGGACCATAGACATGTTGGTCGCGCAGTTGGCAATTTTGAAGGCGGGGGCCGCGTACGTGCCGCTCGACCCCGCCTACCCGGTCGAGCGGCTGACCTTCATGGCCGAGGACGCGCAACTGGCGCTGCTGGTGACCCATTCATCGCTTGCAGCCTTGTTCTCGTGGCCGCGGGCCGGCACGTTGCTGCTCGACCACGAAAGCGCGGCCATCGCGGCCCGCGAAGGCCACGGGTTGGCGGCCGATGCCTCGCGCGACGCGCGAATAACCGATCCGGCCTACGTGATCTACACCTCGGGTTCCACCGGCAGGCCGAAAGGCGTGGTGGTTCCCCATGGCGCCGTGCTCAACTTCCTTTCCCGCATGGCGCGCGAGCCCGGACTGTCGGCCGACGACCGGTTGCTTGCCGTGACGACGCTGTCATTCGACATTGCCGTCCTTGAACTGCTGCTTCCACTGTCGGTCGGCGCCCAGGTGGTGCTGGCAACGCGCGACGAGGCGCAGGATGGCGTGGCACTGCGCGCACTGCTCGACGCCAGCGGCGCCACCGCAATGCAAGCCACGCCCAGCACATGGCGCCTGTTGATCGAGGCAGGGTGGCAGGGCCAGCGAGCCTTCAAGGCGCTCATCGGTGGCGAGGGCCTGCCGCCGGATCTGGCCCAAGCGCTGCTCGCACGTTGCGGCACGCTCTGGAACATGTACGGCCCGACTGAAACAACCGTTTGGTCGACTTGCTGGAAGGTCGAGATGCCGGCACACCGCATCTTCATCGGCCGGCCGATCGCCAACACCCAGGTACACGTCATCGACGAGCACGGGCAGCTCTGCGCCATCGGCGTCCCGGGCGAGATTTGCATCGGTGGCGCAGGGGTGACCTTGGGCTACCTTCATCGGCCGGAACTCACCGCAGAACGCTTCGTGGCCGACCACACCCATCCCGGATCGTTGATGTATCGGACCGGCGATCGGGGTCGCTGGTGCCACGACGGGCTGCTGGAACATCTGGGCCGCTTCGACCACCAGGTGAAGGTGCGCGGATACAGAATCGAGTTGGGCGAGATCGAGTCGGTCTGCAACGAGTTCGAAGCGGTTGGCCAGAGCCTGGCACTGGCAAGGGAAGATCACCCTGGCGACGTGCGCCTGGTGGCCTATCTGGTGCCTGCGGGCGGCCACACGATCGACGAGACCGCTCTGCGCACCCATTTTCGGCGGCAGCTGCCTGAATACATGTTGCCGCAGCACCTCATGGTGCTGCCCACCATGCCGCTGCTGCCCAACGGGAAGGTAGACCGCAAGGCCCTGCCCGCACCGGATCAACACCTGGCGGGTTCCGTCAACGACCGGGTACCGCCTCGCAACGACACTGAAGCGACGATCGTCGCCGCCATGGCGCAGGTCCTCAACACGAACGGGCTCGGGGTGCGCGACAACTTCTTCGAACGCGGGGGGCACTCGCTCCTCGCCGCGCGCCTGACGTCGCGCTTGAACCGCAGCTTCTCCATCACCCTGCCACTTAGTGCACTGTTTGCGGCCCCCACGGCAGAGCGACTAGCTCCCTCCATCGAGGCCCTGATAGTGGCGAATGCTGACATGACAGAGCCACTGCGGGCCCAACCGAGCCGCGACTCGGCCCCACTGACGCCCATGCAGGAGCGAGTCCACTTCGTGCAGGAGCTTCAACCTGGGCGAGCTCTGTACAACATGCCGTCAGCTCATCGGCTGCGTGGACCGATCGACCAAGCGGCCTTTGAACAGGCGCTGCGGGAACTGATCCGCCGCCAGCCTGTGCTGCGCACCACGATCAAACCGACGCCCGATGGGCAGGGCTACGTTCAGCATATCGCCGCCACGCTGGCTTTCGATCTCGTGTTGGAGGACCTTACCGGCCTCAGCGTCGAGAAGCGAGAAGCCGAGTTGATGCGGCGTATGCAGAGCGTTGTTGACCTGCCGGTCGATCTTCACCAGCCTCCGCTGTTTCGTGCAGTGATGTACCGGCTTGCGCCGGACGATCACGCCTTGTTCTTCATGCCGCACCACATCATCTGGGACGGTTGGTCTTTCGACATCTTCGACGAGGAGATCTCGGCCATCTACGGCGCGCTGCTCGAGGGCAGGTGTTCTCCGCTGCTTCCGCTTCCGGTGAGCTATGGCGACTATGCCGAGTGGTACCAGAAGTGGTTGAACGGGGCCGACGCCACGCGGCAGTTGAACTACTGGAAGCAGCGGTTCGCCCATGCGCCTGCCCCACGCCCAGCGTGGACGGATTTCCCGCGGCAAGTTGGAATGACTGGCGTGAGCGCCACCGAGTGGGTTCGGATCGACCGCGATCTGGTCGAGCGGTTGAGGGAAGTGGCACGCGGCGCGGACGCGACACTGAACATGCTTTGCTTCGCGGCCTACGCAGCGATGATGGTCGATGTGATTGGCAGCTCATCGGTTGTTCTCGCCATTCCCGTGCGTGGGCGACTCATGGTGGAAGTCGAGTCGGTGATGGGGTACTTCAGCAATCTGCTGGCCCTACCGCTCACCGTCAACCTGCGCCAAGACAGCCTGGGCTTTCTCAAACTCATCCGCTCAGAACTGCTTGAAGCGATGAACCATCAGGATGTGGCGTTCGAACGCCTGGCGACCGAGCCGGATCTGGCCGCTCATTCGCTAGCCGGTGGCATCTACCAGGCCATGTTCTCGTTCCAGGACGCGCGTGGCAGAAGCCGCCAATGGGGTGGGATGCAACACGAACACATTGCCATCTCACAGAAGGGTGTCACGGAGGATCTGGGCTTGTGGTTGATGGAGGTGCACGCTGGTGTGGTTGGTGGCTTCACCTACAACGCCGAGCTCTACGCACCCGAAACGGCGCGCATGCTGTGCTGCCGTTACCTGGAGATGCTGAAGCGCTTTGCTGACTTGCCTCAAGTGCGGCTCGACGAGCTGCTCGACGATGGGCGCTCGGAGGCTACCGCCTACCTGCGCCAGCGCCGCATGGCAGCGCGCCAGTCGTCCAGCGGCACGGTGAGGCCGGCCACGCCAGCGGCGTTGGTCGGGCACCTGAGTGAGCCTGCTGACGAAGGCGACACACCGGTGTCCATCGCCGAGGCCGAGCTCGTCCAGATCTGGCAGTCCCTGCTAGGCCTGCCAAGGGTTGGCGTGCATGACAACTTCTTCAACATCGGGGGCAATTCGCTGAGGGCCATGCAACTGGTCGCGAGAATCGAGTCCCGCATGGCGAAAAAGATCCGCCCAGCGGTGCTGTTGGAGGCGCCGACGATCAGGCAGCTCTCGAACGTTCTGGATCAGCTGGCAGGACGCAATTCGCTGGTCCGATTGCGCGAAGGTGGCGGGCGCCCGTCGGTGTTCTTCGTGCATGACGCCGACGGCGAAATCCTGCTCTATCGCAACCTGGCCTACCGGCTGCATCCGGGGCACGCCGTCTATGGCCTTCAACCCCATGTCGACGGCCAGAACGTCGTGCTGCACACCCGCATGTCCGACATGGTGGCGCACTACGTGGCCAAGATCCGCAGCGTCCAGCCCCACGGCCCCTACATTCTGGGAGGCTTGTGTGCAGGCGGAGCCATCGCGTTCGAGATCGCACGCCAGTTGCGCGAGCAAGATGAAGACATTGCTGCGCTGTGCTTGTTCGACGCGGCCGACGTGTCCGCGCCTTGGCGAACCGGCGTCATCATGCGCCGCCGCCTGCAACGCGCCTCACAGTTGTTCAAGACGCCTCAGGGGGAAGGGCGCGTCGCATCCTTGGGCCGCGCGCTGCCGGCACTTGCCGGCAAAATCAAGGGCTTTCTGGTCTACAAGGTTGCATCGAACTATCGTCGAATCAAGGTGCGTGCGCAGGTCAAGGCCTTGAGTTGGTTGCTCGACCACAAGTTGATGCCGCCACGCGCCCTCCGTGCCTTGACAGTGAGGCAGGTGCTGTCGGTCTCTGAAAGGGCCCTGGCAGGCACCGGACCCCTGCGAAGCAACATGCTGCTGTTCCGGGCCACCCTGGGCACGGCTGCAGAGGGCGACGAGCCTTTCGTCGATCTCTACGCGGACCCACTGTTTGGCTGGCCGGCACGTGTGCAGGGTCAGATCGAGGTCTTTGACATTGCTGGCGGTCACTCCAGCATACTGCAAGAGCCCCAGGTGGCAGCTGTTGCCGTGTACATCCAGGACGCCATCGACAGATGGCTCGCCAAGGGGTAGCGTCATGCGAATAGCCTTGTCGCTGGCGGCCTTGGTGCTGGTCGCCCTGGTTGGACTGCTGTTGTCCTATTCGGGCACTGGAAGCCGGCGATCGGCGGAAAGCGGTGCGGCGGTTCCGATTGGCATCCTGGGGGACTCGGACAGCCAATCCTATCAAGGTCGCAACTATCTGGATCCTGAGAGCCCGGCTGCGGGTGGTCTGCATCATGCATCGACCCTCCAGTGGCCCGAGGTGCTGGCGCGAATTCGGGAGAGGCAGGTCGACCTGGGTGAGTGGGGCGTGTGGGGAGTCCCGCGCTGGATGTCCTTCGCGCGAGTCAGAGACGGCCTGGGGCTGCGCTGGCGCGGCCCCCGAAAGGAGGACTACCGGCACAACCTCGCCTGGCCCAGCGGCTGCCATCACCTCACCCGCGGCGGATGGCGGCAGACGCAGCGGCTCGTCGAGTTGATGGACGAGGATCCGTGGTGGTGGAGCCAAGGCGTGGTGATCGTGCGAATCGGTATCAACGACTTCGGCAAGGAATCGCTGGAGTCGCTGGCGATCAATCCCGAATCGACCGAGGTCCGCCACATCATGCAGGGGTGTATCGACAGGATCCGAGAGTCTGTTCACCTCATACGATCCAGGCACCCCGATACTTCCATCGTGCTCGTGGGCATCTCCAATAACGCACATTGGACGCGCTACTTCGGGAAGTTCCAGGCGCCCGGCGAGGTGGACAACATCGATGCCGGGCTCGACTACTTTGACAACGGCCTCCGCGAAATCGTGGCCAGCCTGCCTCACATGGCTTTCTTCGATGATCGAGCGTGGTTCGTTCAGCTCTGGGGTGGGAGGGGCCTTGACGGGAAGCCCAACTACAAGACTGTCTCCATTGGCGAGATGCTCAAGGTGACAAATACAGCAGGGGATGCTCCATGGAACACGACGCTTGCCAACGAACATGCCGGGACGGCGTACAACGTCTTGTGGGTTAAGGCCTTGGTTGACATGATCCGTTCATCATTCGATACGCCAATCAACGGCGTCACGGACACCGAGATCCAAGCCTTTCTGTTGAAGACCCTGGCGTTGAGCCATTGAACGGGCCGCGCATACCCTGATGCCGGACTCAAGGTCTGCCTCGGAGCGCCTCATCTCTGTGGGTCGAGTCGGCCCGGCTGATCTGTGGTTGGCTAGCCTCGACTCGGGGACCGAACCCATTGATCGGCAGCAGTTGACCGCCGCTGAGATTGAACGCGCCGACCGATTCCACTTCCCTTCCGACAGGCGGCGGTATACCGCGGCTCATGCCCTGTTGCGTCAACTGCTCGTCCAGCGGTATTCATTCGAATCTGCAGAGCGCGAATTCACATTGGGGACGCATGGCAAGCCTCGATTGGCTGGCCGGGGGCAGGTGCACTTCAACTTGAGCCACTGTGGCCATGTTGCGTTGCTGGGTGTCAGCGCTTCGGCCGAGATCGGAGTTGATCTGGAGCAATGGCGGCAGGTACCGGAACTACTGGACCTCGCTGCACAGGTCTTGACGCCGGCCGAGCGCCACGAGTTGGATTTCAAGTCAGCCGATGACATGACCACCAGGTTCCTGCACCTCTGGACACGCAAGGAGGCTTGCCTGAAGGCGCTTGGCAGCGGACTTTCGGTGGAGCCAGGCAGCTTCGAAGTGGGGCTGAAACCGGGTTGCCAGACGATTCAAATCGATGCACCCGGTTGGCGCAGTCGGCTCCGGGTGCAGACATTGAAACTTCAACCAGGCCTCATCGGCGCACTCGCCTGGATCTGCTGAGCGCTACTTGTACTCCAGCAGCGTGGCGCGCCGTTCTAAAAGCCTAAGGCGCCAGAAGTGCAGCGCACCGGTCACCTCGGCGAATTTTCCGATCCCCAGGAAGCCAGCCCGAAGAACCCGTGTCCGAAGGTCTCCACGGCCACGCAGGACTATGCGAAGCGCCTGGGCGGGATACAAGGCCAACAACCACGCGGCCTCCGGCCCGGCGGTCGCCAAGCCCACTGTGGTCACTGCGGGCAGGGCCAGCCCCCATCCGACGCAGCGCAACAGTTCGCGGACATAGTGCCGTTCGGGCGGACCCCCGTGCAGCGCTACGCCCTCAGCATAGGCATGGCCGGTCCGAACATTGCGGATCCACCATTGATGAAAGTGAATCATATTGGCGTCATGCAGTGTCATCTCGACCGCCAACACCTGCACACACCAACCTCGCTGGCGCAGTCGCACACACAACTCCGGCTCTTCGCCGGCAATCAGGGTGGGGTTGTAGCCTCCCGCCTCGACCAGCGCAGCGAGGCGAAACATGGCATCGCCTCCACACGAACGTGCGGGGCCGCTAGGCACATCCCACTCGAGATCGCACAGTAGGTTGTAGACGGAGCGCTCTGGGTAGCGTTCACGGCGCCGTCCGCAGACCGCGGCCACGTGCGCATTGGCTTGGAGGAAAGCGGTGGCAGTCGACAACCACTGCGGGCGCAATTCACAGTCGCCGTCGACGAATTGGATGCAAGCCATCGCTGGCGCGTTCTCGCGGCACCACTGCAATCCGGCGTTGCGGGCCCGGGCAGCCGTGAACGGCAAGTCCATGTCCAGTGCCAAAACGTGGGAACACCTGGTGGCCGCCAATTCTGGAGAGCCATCACTCGATCCGGAATCGACATAGACGACCACCTCCGCACGACCGGAAATGGAATCCAGGCAGCGCCGAAGGCGCTCACCCTCGTTTCGACCAATGACCACAACTGCCAGGCCGGTCGAACTCATGCCGACTCCCCATGGCGCTCGCGCAGGCTTGCGCTCGGGCACTTCAATGGGCCCACGAGCACCGTGACGGGCACAGGAGAGGGGAAAGCCAAAGCTGCGGCCATGGTCTCAACGGGTGGGCCGCGTGCCCAAGCGTGTTTGCATCAACAGTCGGGCCACGGCCGCCGAGTGCTTGAGGTAGGCTCCAAGATCCGCAACGGGCCGGCGCTTCAGCAGGCACTTCAGGATCAGGATGAAGTCGGTCAACCAAGCCAGCCCTGCATTCACCAGCAGTCCTGGCAGTCCGTCGTGCTTTCGGAAGTACAGCAGGCCGCTTTCGATCTGCAACTCAGGGATCTGCCTCCCAGCCGATAGGGTGCCCTCGGATTCGGCGCTGGCACCGCCAACGTGAATGACGGCCGTCGAAGTCAGGCATTCGACTGTCCAGCCAGCCGCCCACACGGCGCGGCAATGATCGACTTCCTCGAAGTACAAGAAGTACCTCGGGTCGAACAAACCGACCTGAGCGATCACCTCCCGCCTGACTAGGTAGTAGCAGCCCACCACCCAATCGCATTGGCGCACGCCGTGGCGTTCTCGCGTGGCAAGGACCTGATCCTCCTGGCGCAGCCATCGGCGGAACAGGCCTGTTTGCAGGAGAAAGGTCTGCCAGGGCGTCGGAAAGACGCGACCTGAGTTCACCGAGGGGCCATGCTCGCCACGCAGGTTCACGCCAAGTACACCGATCCTTGACGTCGCCCGCATGTGCTTCACGCTGAGATCTAGTGTCTCCGGGGCGATAAAGGCATCTGTGTTCAGCAAGAGTACGAATGGCGCGCCGCAAAGCTTGACGGCGGGGGTATAAAGTTACACTCTTACG
>CAYJEC010000086.1:9234-9624 GCA_964369025.1 uncultured Ideonella sp.
TGGTTGTTGGCTCGGCCAAAACCCACATTGACAGGGTTCTCAACCAACGTGCAATCCGGCAGCCGTTTGCGGGCGATGTCCAGGGAATTGTCACGCGATGCGTTGTCGACGATCACGACATGCACCCTCAGATCGCCCTCGGCGGCCCGAAGGTTCCCCACGCATCTCTCAAGCAAATGACCGGTGTTGTAGTTGACGAGTATCACGTCCAGATCTGCCGGCTCTCCGGTGCCCACAAATCGAACGAAGGCTACCTGCTGCGATGCGTCACGCACGGCACTCAACGAGCCCTGATCCCCCAGATTCCTCTCTGTCATTCCTACCAGCTCCCATCGGTCCACCCCGATGCTAACCGCAGTCCGGCTTGGGTTCGCGAGGCTCACGTGGCCT
>CAYJEC010000087.1:0-9604 GCA_964369025.1 uncultured Ideonella sp.
GGCGAGCCGCCGGCGACCAAGGGGTACCCGCCCAGCTGCTTTGCCAAGCTGCCGCAGTTGGTGGAGCGCTCGGGCAACGGGTTGAACGGTGTCGGGTCGATCACCGCCTTCTACACGGTGTTGACCGAGGGCGACGATCCCCAGGACCCGATCGCCGACGCCGCCCGCGGCATCCTGGACGGACACATCGTGCTTTCGCGGGAGCTGGCCGAGAGCGGGCACTTCCCGGCCATCGACGTTGAGAAATCCATTTCCCGTGTGATGACCTCCGTGGCCCCGCGAGAGCACCTGGACGGCGCCCGCCGTGCCCGGCAGTGGTTGGCCAGGTTCAACCGGGCACGCGACCTGATCCAACTGGGCGCCTACACCGCCGGCGCCGACCCGGAGCTGGACGCCGCCGTGCGCGTGAACCCTCGCCTCAACGCCTTGCTGCAACAAGACATGCACGAGCGTGCCCCGATGGATGCTTGCCGACGACAACTGCTGGCCCTCAACCCGGCCGCCAACTGACAAAGGTAGCTCATGGACCGCATGGCCTTGATGAACACCCTGCTGGATCGCGAGAAAACGAAGCGTGACGCCGCCATCGCCGAATGGCGCGAGGCCGAGCGGCAGGCCGAGGCCGCGCGCGAGCAGGCGGATTCGCTGGTGTCGTACCGCGCCGAGTACCGCAAGCGTTGGGCGGCGCAGTTTGCGCAGCGGGCGCCGATCGAAATCGTGCGGTGTTACCAGGGCTTCGTCGAGCGCCTGGAACTGGCCATCGGTGCCCAGCACGGGGCTGCCCAGCAGGCGGCTGACCGGTTGGCTGCCGCCCGGGCGCGCCTGCACCATCGCGAGATCAAGGTCGCCACCGTGCAGCGCCTCATCGAGCGCCGCCTGCAGGCAGCTGCCCTGCGCGAGCAGCGCAGCGACCAGAAGGCCAGCGACGAAGCCGCCCAGCGCCTGGGTTGGGTCGCTCGCCAGCAGCTTGCCGCTGCGTGAACCCAGCTCAGGACACCGTATGACCAACTCTGCCCCCGCGCCGGCCCACGCCACGGCCCCTCGCGCTGCTCACCCCGCCCCCCGCACGGGCGCACCTGGCGGTGCAGGCGGCGCGTTTGCCCAGTGGCTGCAGCAGGCGGCCGACGAGAGCGGCACGCCGCCCATCGGTGCGCCCGAGGCCGACGACACCGACGCCGCGATGGACACCCGGGATGCCCGCTCTGCCGACAGGAAGCGCAACGAAGACCGCGATGCAGCCGCTGATGCAGTGCCAACTGCTCCGCAGCCAGAGGCCACACCGCCCACGCCGTCGCCTCCTCGCGACCTGCTCGGCGCACTGCGCAGGGCCAACCTGCAGGCCGCAGCGAAGGCCCATGCGCGAGCGGAGGCCGGCCCAGGCGACGCTGCTTCCGAGGCTGCCAGCCAGGCAGCAGATCGCGCCACCGCGAGGCCGGATCAAGCCGGTGAAGGTGCCCGCTTTGCCGCTGACGGCCTGGCTCTGGGCCCCCGGCTGGACGCGTTGCAGGTGAACCTGGCGCCAGCTCCGGCGGCGGCACCCGAGGGCGTTCTGCCCAGTTTGATCTCCGCGGGCGACGCACCGACGCTGCATGCACCCGCCCCCGCGCCCGCCGCATCGCCTCTGGCGCAGGCCAGCCTGGCGCCGCCGCCGGGCAGCCCAGCCTTCCCCGCGGCGCTGGGAGCCCAGCTTCAGACCTGGTTGCGCGATGGCGTCCAGTACGCCTCCCTGGAACTCAACCCGCGCGACATGGGCCCGATCGACGTGCGCATCGCCATGCGTGACGGCGTGACCCAGGTCGAATTGGCCGCCGATGTCCAGGCGACCCGCGAGGCCCTGGCCGAGGCGCTGCCGGCGCTGGCCGATTCGCTCGGCGATGTCGGCCTGTCTCTGGCGGGCGGCAGCGTTTCCGACCAGACGGGCCAACACGCCCGCGAGGGCGATGCCCAGGCGCAGAGGGCCTTCGCCCTGCCGGCCTGGCTGGCACCCGGCCGGGAACCAGCCGACGAATCGGCGGCCACTCCCCGGCCCGTTGCACGCAGCCTGATCGACCTCGTCGCCTGATTCGCAGACGACCGCCAGGCCACCCAGATCCGGTGGCACCACGGCTCGGCGAATCAGGCCGATCCCCAGTTACCGGGTGCCCCGGTTTTCCCCCGCTTATTGCGCCTTCGCCGGCGGCCCTTGCTTTCAATAATGGGCCAGTCCGAGTCCTGTTCGTGCGCCGCTTTCCGCAGGTGCCGGGCTGGGCCGCCGATTCACGCAAGGAGCCGCCATGTCTGCCGCCGCTGCCGCCACCGATGCCGGTGAAGTTGCGCCCAAGAAGGGCAAGAAGAAGCTGATCATCATCATTGCCGCTGTCGTTGCGCTGCTGGGCGTAGCGGGCGGCGGTGCGGCCGTGTACATGAAGAAGAAGGCCGCTGCCGAAGCCGAGGCAGCTGCCGCCGCCGAGGACGACGAGGAAGGCGACGGCCACACCACCAAGAAGGCCGCGGCCAAGGAACACAAGAAGGACGAAAAGCACGCTCCGCCGGTATTTGTGCCGCTGGATCCGTTTGTCGTCAACCTGGCCGACCGCGAGGCAGACCGCTTTGCCCAGGTCGGCATGACGCTGGAGGTGTCCGACGCCCACGTCGGCGACGAAATCAAGGCCTACATGCCGGTGATCCGCAACAACGTGTTGCTGCTGCTCTCACACAAGACCTCGCAGGAACTGATGGAGCCCGAAGGCAAGGAGCAGCTGGCGCGCGAGGTACGCCGCGAGGCCCTGCGTCCGATGGGCTTCGAACTGCCGGACGAGGAGGAGGCCAGCGCCGGCAAGAAGAAAAAGAAGAAGAAGGCGGAGGACGAAGAGTCCATGCCGATCAAGTCTGTCCAGTTCTCCTCCTTCATCATTCAGTGAGCTGGATTCCCCACTGGGTTGAACGCGCATGAACCAGCAAATCCTCTCGCAGGACGAAGTCGACGCGCTGCTGCAGGGCATCACTGGCGAAAGCCAGAAGCTCGAGCAGGATGAGGCGCCCCAGGGGGGCGTGCGCAACTACGACATCGCCAGCCAGGAGCGCATCGTCCGCGGGCGCATGCCGACGATGGAGATCATCGGCGAGCGGTTCGCGCGCAACATCCGGATCGGCTTGTTCAACCTGATCCGCAAAAGCCCCGAGGTGTCCATCGGCGGCATCAAGGTGCAGAAGTATTCGGCCTTCCTGCGCGAGATCGTGGTGCCGACGAACTTCAACATCGTCCAGGTCCGCCCGCTGCGCGGCTCGGGGCTGATTGTCTGTGACCCGAGCATCGTCTTCGCGGTGATCGACGCGCTGTTCGGCGGCGTCGGCAAGTTCCACACCCGCATTGAAGGCCGCGACTTCTCTGCCACCGAGCAGCGCGTGATCGAGCGCCTGGTCGAGTGCATCGTCTTCGAGTACAGCAAAGCCTGGAAGGGCATCTACCCGCTGGAGCTGGACTACCAGCGCTCGGAGATGCAGCCGCAGTTCGCCAACATCGCCACGCCCAGCGAGATCGTCGTCGCTTCATCGTTCACGCTGGAGATCGGCGAGACCTCCGGTTCGATCCATTTCTGCATCCCGTACTCCACGCTGGAACCCATCCGCGACGTGCTCTATTCATCCATCCAGGGCGATTCGGTCGAGCCGGACCGGCGCTGGGTGAACTTGTTGAAGCAGCAGATCCAGTCTGCCGAGGTGGATCTGGTCGCCGAGCTGGGCACGGCCCAGGCCACCGTCGAGCAACTGCTGGCATTCAAGCCCGGTGATTTCGTCGAGCTGGACCTGCTGCCGATGATTCAGGCCAAGGTGGACGGCGTGCCGGTGTTCGACTGCCAGTACGGCACCTCCGACGGCAAGTACGCGATCAAGATCGACCATATGCTGACCACCGCCCCGCAGGGCTGGCTCGGCGAATCCAACGGCAATTGAAGGAGCCCGCATGGCTGCTGAACAAGACGACATGGCCGACGCCTGGGCCGCCGCCCTGGCCGAATCCAAGGGCGGCAACGAGGTCGCCAGCGAGCTCGCCGCCGCCACAGAGCAGGTGGCCCCGGCGGCCTTCACCAACTTCGCACCCTCGGGGGTGGCGGGAGCGGGCAACGACCTGAACATGATCCTGGACATTCCGGTCCAGCTCACGGTCGAGTTGGGTCGCACGCGCATCCCGATCAAGAACATCCTGCAACTGGCGCAGGGGTCGGTGGTCGAGCTGGAAACCCTGGCTGGTGAGCCGATGGACGTGCTGGTCAACGGCTTCCTGATTGCCCAAGGCGAGGTGGTGGTCGTGAACGACAAGTTCGGCATCCGGCTGACTGACATCGTGACGCCCAGCGAGCGCATGCGCCGGCTGAGCAGAACCTGACTTTCCTCCGGCCCGACGATGACCACCACTTCACTCATCCCGCTGCTGGCCTTCGTGGCCATCGTTGCGCTGATCCCGATCGCACTGTGGCTGCTTCGCCGCTTCGGCTATGCCGGCGCCGGCCAGGATGGGCTGCTCCGCACGGTGTCCAGCCTGTCGCTGTCGCCCTCGCAAAAGGTGATGGTGGTCGAGGTGGGGCAGGGCGCCACCGCGCGCTGGCTGGTCTTGGGTGTGAGTGCCGAGCGCATCACCGCACTGACCACGCTGGATTCGCCGCTGGAGGTGCCGTCCTCGGTGCACACGCCACAGGCAGCAACCGTGAACCAGTTGATCGACAAGTGGCGCTCGGGCAAGGGCACGGCGCCCGGAGGCCCGAATGTCTGATCGCGCCTTCCGCCGTGCCTTGACAGGCGCGGCCCTGCTGCTGGCCGCGGCACTGCCGGCTGTGGCCTGGGCGCAGGCCGGGCCGACCGCCCCCTCGCTGCCGCTGGTGGTGGGGCAGGGCGCTGGCGGCACGAGCTACTCGGTGCCGATCCAGACACTCCTGTTCTTCACCGCGCTGTCCTTCCTGCCGGCGGTGCTTCTGATGATGACCGGCTTCACCCGCATCGTCATCGTGCTGAGCCTGATGCGGCAGGCCCTCGGCACGCAGGCCGCACCGCCGAACCAGGTGGTCGTGGGATTGAGCCTGTTCCTGACTTTTTTCGTGATGTCGCCGACCATCGACAAGGTGTACGAGCAGGCCTGGGTACCGTATTCAGCCAACCAGATTGCCTTCGACGAGGCGCTGAAGCGTGGCGAGGTGCCGATGCGTGCTTTCATGCTGAAGCAGACCCGCCAGGCCGATGTGGAACTGTTCGCCAAGCTTGCGAAGCTCGACCCGGCCATCAAGGGCGAGAAGGTGCCGTTCATGGTGCTGGTGCCGGCGTTTGTGACCAGCGAGTTGAAGACGGCGTTCCAGATCGGTTTCCTGATCTTTGTTCCGTTCCTGATCATCGACATGATCGTCGCCAGCGTGCTGATGTCGCTGGGCATGATGATGTTGTCTCCGGTTCTGGTCGCGCTGCCGTTCAAGCTGATGTTGTTCGTGCTGGCCGATGGCTGGAACCTGCTGCTCGGCTCGTTGGCGGCCAGCTTTGCCGCGTAGTCCGCTGAACCCCTGAACCAGAAAGCCTGCCATGGACGCGAGCCAAGTCTTCACCTATGGCCAGCAAGGCCTGTTGATGCTGTTGATGGTGTCGGCCCCGATGCTGGTGGTCATTCTGGTTGTCGGGGTGCTGGTCAGCATCTTCCAGGCGGCCACCCAGATCAACGAGGCCACGCTGAGCTTCGTGCCGAAGCTGCTGGCCGCAGTCGGTGTCTGCGCGGTGGCCGGCCCCTGGATGATGCAGACCCTGGTCGACTACCTGCGCAACATGCTGCTGTTGATTCCCCAGGCTGCCGGTTGACCCGGATCCCATGATCTCGTTCACAGAGGCCCAGTTGATGGCGTGGCTCACGCCGGTGCTGTGGCCTTTCCTGCGGGTGCTGGCGCTGTTCCAGGCGATGCCGGTGTTCGGCCAGCGCCTGGTTCCGGCGCGCGTGCGGGTGGCACTTGCTTTCCTGATTGCGCTGGCAGCTGGCGGCGTCGCGCCGCCGATGCCTGAGGTGGCGCTTGATTCCTCGCTGGCCATGCTGCTCGTCATTCAGCAGATATTGATCGGCGTGTCGCTGGGTTTCGCGGTGCGCATTGTCTTCAGCACGGTGGAGTTTGCCGGCGAGATCGCAGGCCTGCAGATGGGCATGAACTTCGCCGGTTTCTTCGACCCGATCTCGGCCACCCAGGCCACGGCGGTGAGCCGCTTCTTCGGCACCTTGGTGGCCTTCTTGTTTGTCGCCATCAACGGCCACCTGATGGTCATCGATGCGGTTGTCCAGAGCCTGACGGCGTTCCCGGTCGGCCCGGAGCCCTTCGCCTTCCTGAGGGCGGCCCAGCCCCAGCAATGGGGAGCAGAGGTCTTCAAGATGGGCTTGTGGATCGCACTCCCGCTGATCGCGATCATGATGTTCGTGAACGTCGTGCTGGGTGTGATCTCGCGTGTCGCACCGCAGACCCACATCTTCTCGATCGGATTTCCCATCACCATGGGGGTCGGTCTGGTCAGCCTGCTGTTCATGCTGCCGCTGATGGAGATGCCCTTCCTCGCAACGCTGCAGCGCATGCTGGCGGTGTTCCAGTAGGCCTCACCCGGCGCTCGATTTCGGCGTTGTCCTACACGCAGCGCCACCGCGGGCCTGTAGAGTGGTGAATCCCCTCACCCGTGATCTGGAAGTCGACATGCCCAGCGAGGAACCCACGCAGGCCGGTGCTCCGGAAGCTGGTGTTGTGCTGAGGCGTGACAGCATGCGAAGCATCGGCCGCAGCCGCATCGCCGTGCCGGTCGCCATCGTCCTGGCCCTGTTGGTGCTGGTGGTCAATGAAACCGGCTACCGCTCTGCACAGCATTTCGAACTGGCAAGCTCGGACGCTGTCGCGGCCCGGCTGGCGCTGGTGCAGTTGCGCCGCCAGCTGGTGGCCGCCGAGTCGGCCCAGCGCGGCTATCTGATCACCGCACGCCCCGAATACAAGGCCCCGTTCTTGCAGGCCCGCGCTGAACTGCAGGGCAAGGTGGAGGAGTTGCAACGGCGCTTCGGGCCCGACCACCCGCACGCCCAGGCCGTCCGGCGCCTCGAGAAGGCTGCGGTCGAGCGGATCTCCGAGCTCGACGAGGTCCTGCGCCTGTTCGAGCTGGGTGATCGGGAGCGCGCCGTCACGCTGGTGTTGACCGACATCGGACGGGAGAAGATGGACGCTGTCGACGAGAACGTCGAACTCATCGAGAGTGCCACGCTCACCGCCTTCCTCGGCCACCAGGCGCGCCAGCAGCAGGCACTGGCCTGGAGCCACGTGGGCATCGCGGTACTCACGCTCTTCGGCTTGCTGGTGGTGCTGGCGTCGCTGCGCCAACTGCGGCTGCGCGAGTCCGAACGTGCGCAGCAGCAGGGCGAACTCCAGGCGGAGCGCGACAAGCTCGAGACCGAGGTGGCTGCTCGTACCGCTGAGCTGACCGAGATCGCGACCCACCTGCAGACCGTGAGAGAAGATGAGCGCGGCCGCCTCGCCCGCGAGTTGCATGACGAATTGGGCGGCCTGATGACGGCGGCAAAGGTCGACGTGGCGCGCCTGAAGAACAAGCTCGGTGCCATGCCGGACAGCATGTCCGAACGCATCGCACACCTGGTGCAGTTGCTGGACGCCGCGATCGCACTGAAACGCCGCATCATCGAGGATCTGCAGCCCTCGGCCCTGAAGCACCTCGGCCTGCAGACGGCCCTGCAGATCATGTGCGACGAGGTGGCACGCGCGAGCGAGATCGAGATCACCACGACGATCCAGGACATCACGCTCAGCGAGCAGCGGGCGCTATCGATCTACCGCTTGGTCCAGGAGGCCTTGACCAACGCCATCAAGTACGCCGGGGCCCGGCATCTGGTGGTGAGCCTCGGCCAGGCCGGGGACACGGTGGTGGTCACCGTCGCCGACGACGGCCGGGGCTTCGACCCCGCAGCACGCGGTGGCTCGGGCCACGGGCTGGCCGGCATGCGCTTCCGGATCCGTTCCGGCGGCGGCCAGATGCAGGTGGAATCGGCCCCAGGCCGCGGCACGACCATCCGGGCTTCGCTGCCGGTATCCGACTGACGGGTGGTGCCGCGGGAGGCCCGAGTCAGGCCGTGGCGGCGGAAGGCTCCGTCAGCCGTTCGCCGACAACAGCTTGGCCGCAGTCTGCTCCTGCCGCTCGGCCGTCTGCATCAGTTTCATCTGGTGCTCGAACTGGCGGGCGGCGGCGATCATCGCCACCATGGTTTCGACCGGGCTGACGTTGGAGCCTTCGAGCGCGCCATCCTGCAATCGGGCGTTGGGGTCGGCGGCGAGGTCGCCGTTGGCGGCCCGGAACAGCCCGTCGGTTCCGCGGCTCAACGCTGCGTCGGTCTCCGGGGTCACGAGCTTCAGCTTGCCCAGGGTCTGCGGGCGGCTGCCGGCCACCGTGGCGCTGACCGTGCCATCAGGGGCGATCTGCACCTCGGAGCGCGGGGGCACGGTGATCGGGCCGCCGTCGCCCATCACCTGCAGCCCGCTGTGTGTCACCAGCAGACCCTCGGCGTTCACGTCGAGTGCGCCATTTCGGGTGTAGGCCTCGGTGCCGTCCAGCCCCTGCACGGCGAGCCAGGAGTTGCCCTTCACCGCCACATCGAGGTTGCGGCCAGTCGGCTGCACGGCACCCGAATCGGCCTTGTAGCCGACCGTGGTCTCCAGCGAATAGACCCGGGTGGACGCGCCGTCGCCCCGCACCGGCACCGCGCGGGAGGCGGCGAGCTCCTCTCGGAAGCCCGTGGTCGACGCATTCGCCAGGTTGTGGGCCAGGGTGTCCTGGCGCTGCATCGCCGCCTTGGCGCCCGACATCGACAGGTAGATCATGCGGTCCATGGCGGCCCCTCAGCGGCAGGTCAGGTTCAGCGGAGGTTGACCAGGGTCTGCATCACCTGGTCGAGCGTCTTGATCGTCTGCGCGTTGGCCTGATAGTTGCGCTGTGCCGTGATCATGTTCACCAGTTCGCCGGTCAGGTCGACGTTCGACTCCTCGAGCGCGCCAGACTGCAAGGCCCCGAACGCGCCGGAGCCGGGAACGCCAAGGAGCGGGTCGCCGGACGCAAAGGTCTGGCGCCAGCCGTTGCCACCTATGGGCTGCAGGCCCTGGGCATTGCGGAAGTTGGCCAGTTGCACCTGGCCGGCCGGCTTGGTCTGGCCGTTGTCGTAGCGGGCCATTACGACGCCAGTGGCGTCGACGATGACACCCCGAAGCGCACCTGCCGAATACCCGTCCTGAAGTATGTTCGTGGGCACGAATTCGCCCGCGTACTGGGTCGAGTTGCCGAAGTCCAGCGCGATGTCCGGGATTTCCAGTGATTGAACCTCCTCGCCCGGCTCGCCCGTGGTCATGGCAGGGACACTGAAAGTCGGGTTGCTGGAGGTGTAGGTCTGGCCGTCGCCGGAGAAGGTGAGGGTCGTCACAGGCAGCGGGTCGGCCTCGGTGCCGTTCACGGTCACGCCGTTGGCAGTGACGTAGACATTCCAAATGCCCGCATCGGTCTTCTGGAAGTAATAGCTCAGTTCAACCGACTGCCCGAGTGTGTCGTACACCGTCATGTTGGTCGCATCGGC
>CAYJEC010000088.1:0-9570 GCA_964369025.1 uncultured Ideonella sp.
CCAATCCGCTGATCGCCTATGAGCCTGTGACGGCCACTGTGGACACCAAGAACTCCTGGATCACGATGCCGCTCTCCGGCAACCTCGCCAGCCTCGGTGCGGCGGGCAAGCTGTCACCGATCCAGACCACCACGATCGGCCCTCCGGAACCGTCGAGGAACGTGCATGAGTTCATCCGCGAGTTCTTCGAAGGATCCAGGTAGCCGAAGCGCTGCGGCCAATGTGCGTGCCGGGGTGTCCAGCCTTTGACCTGGATGCCCCGGCACCTCGCGTGTACCCTAGGCAGGAATGAGCATCCCCATCATCCCGGTCGCGCTGTCGCAGGCCGATGCCAACAAGCGGCGCAAACGCCAGACGCCCAAGGGCCGCCACGTCGACGCCGGTGCGCTTGAGGAAGTGCAGCGCCTGCTGGGCCCGGATTCGCGCCAGCGAGACCTGCTGATCGAGAACCTCCACAAGATCCAGGACAGCTTCGGCCACTTGTCGGCCGCGCACCTGGCAGCGCTGGCGCAGGAGATGCACCTGGCGCAGACCGAGGTGTTCGAGGTGGCCTCCTTCTATCACCACTTCGACATCGTCAAGGAGGGCGAGACCCCGCCGGCAGCACTGACCGTGCGTGTCTGCGACGGCTTGTCATGCGAGTTGGCAGGGGCGGCTGATCTGCTGGCCCGCCTGCCTGTGCTGCTGGGCAAGGAGGTGCGCGTCCTGGCGGCACCATGCATCGGCCGCTGCGAACAGGCGCCCGCTGTCATGGTGAGGCAAACCCCGGTGCCCCACGCAGGTTGCGACGCGGTGTTGGCCCAGGCTGCTGCCGTGCCGACACGGCACCTGCCTGCGGGGCACATTGATCTTGCCAGCTACAGCGCCGCTGGCGGGTACGCCTTGCTCAGGCAATGCGAATCGGGCGAGCGCGACGCCGAATCGGTGATCACGGCGCTCGAGAGCTCGGGCCTGCGAGGGCTCGGCGGCGCGGGGTTCCCGGCCGGGCGCAAGTGGCGAATCGTTCGCGCCGAACCAGCGCCGCGGCTGATGGCGGTCAACATCGACGAAGGCGAGCCTGGCACGTTCAAGGACCGCGTGCTGCTTGAACGCGACCCGCACCGCTTCATCGAGGGCATGCTGATCGCAGCGTGGGCGGTGGGCATATCACGCATCTACGTCTACCTGCGCGACGAGTACCACGGCTGCCGCGCGATGCTGGAGACCGAGTTCGAGAAGTTGCGTGCCCATCCTCCCATCGCAGAGATGCCGGACATCATCCTGCGCCGCGGCGCGGGGGCGTACATCTGCGGTGAAGAGTCCGCGATGATCGAATCGATCGAGGGAAAGCGCGGCATGCCGCGGCTGCGCCCGCCGTATGTGGCGCAGGTGGGGCTGTTCGGGCGGCCCACGCTGGAGCACAACTTCGAAACCCTGTACTGGGTGCGAGAGCTGATCGATAGAGGCGGCGCCTGGTTCGCCTCTCACGGCCGCAACGGCCGCCAGGGCTTGCGCTCGTTCTCGGTCTCCGGCCGGGTCAAGAACCCTGGCGTCAAGCTCGCGCCGGCGGGCATCGACATCCAGGATCTCATCGACGAGTACTGCGGCGGCATGCAGGAAGGCCACGCGTTTTACGCCTACCTGCCCGGGGGAGCCTCCGGCGGCATCCTCCCGGCGAGGCTGAACCGGATCCCGCTCGATTTCGACACCTTGCAGCCCTACGGCTGCTTCATCGGCTCGGCGGCGGTGATCGTGCTGTCCGACCATGACAGTGCGGTCGGCGCAGCCCGCAACATGATGCGCTTCTTCAAGCACGAGTCGTGCGGTCAGTGCACGCCGTGCCGCAATGGCACGGCCAAGGCCTCTGCCCTGATTGAAAAGCCCAGCTGGGACATCGACCTGCTGGAGGATTTGTCGGCGGTGATGCGCGACGCCTCCATCTGCGGGCTGGGCCAGGCCGCCCCCAACCCGATCGACTGCGTCATCAAGTACTTCCCCCAGGAACTGAAGAACCCATGAGCGGCGTCACCTTCGAGCTCAACGGCCGGCCGGTGACAGCCCTGGCCAACGAGACCCTGATCCAGGTCGCCGACCGCGAGGGCGTGGACATCCCGCGGCTTTGCTACAAGGGTAGCCTTGGCGCGGTTGGCAACTGCCGCGCCTGCATGGTCGAGATCGCGGGCGAGCGGGTGCTCGCGCCCTCGTGCTGCCGCACCCCCAGCGCCGGCATGAAGGTCACCACCGACAGCGAGCGCGCGGTGAAGTCTCAGAAGCTGGTGCTCGAACTGCTGCTGTCGGACATGCCCGTGACAGCCACCACCCGTTACAACGAGGTCGACCACTGGGCGCAGAAGCTCGGCATCGGCAAACCGCGCTTCGAAGCGCGCACCAGGGTCGCACACGACCTGTCGCATCCCGCCATTGCCGTCCACCTTGATGCGTGCATCCAATGCACGCGCTGCCTGCGCGCCTGCCGCGACGAGCAGGTCAACGACGTGATCGGCCTGGCCTACCGGGGCGACCAGGCGAAGATCGTTTTCGACATGGACGACGCGATGGGCGCGTCCACCTGCGTTGCCTGTGGCGAGTGTGTGCAGGCCTGCCCGACCGGCGCGTTGGTGCCGGCACGAGACGCGGCGCTGCCGGTGCCCGACAAGCAGGTCGAGTCGGTCTGCCCTTACTGCGGAGTCGGTTGCCAGCTGACCTACCACGTCAAGGGCAACGAGATTCTGTTCGTCGAGGGCCGCAACGGCCCGGCCAACCAGGAGCGGCTGTGCGTCAAGGGGCGCTACGGCTTCGACTACGCGCACCATCCTCACCGCCTGACCCGCCCGTTGATCCGGCGCGCCGATGCGCCCAAGACCGGCACGTTCACGATGGACCCCGCCCGCTGGATGGACGTTTTCCGCGAAGCTTCGTGGGACGAGGCGCTCGAGTTCGCTGGCGGCAAGCTGGCACAGATTCGCGACCTGCACGGCAAGAAGTCCCTCGCAGGCTTCGGCTCTGCCAAAGGCAGCAATGAAGAGGCGTACCTGTTCCAGAAGCTCGTTCGCACCGGCTTCGGCAGCAACAACGTCGATCACTGCACACGGCTTTGCCACGCCTCCTCGGTGGTCGCGCTGCTCGAAGGCATCGGGTCAGGTGCGGTGTCGAACCCGATGATGGATGTCACCCGCGCCGAGGTGGTGCTGGTGATCGGCGCGAACCCGACGGTGAATCACCCGGTGGGCGCCACCTGGATCAAGAACGCGGTGAAGAACGGCACCCGGTTGATCGTCTGCGACCCCAGGCGTACCGACCTAGCCCGCCTGGCCCACCACTACGTGCAGTTCAAGCCCGACACCGACGTGGCGTTGCTCAACGCCATGATGAACGTCATCGTCACCGAAGGGCTGGTCGACGAGGCCTTCATTGCCAGCCGCACCGTCGGCTACGAGGAACTACGCAAGAACGTCGAGGGATACAGCCCCGAAGCGATGGCGCCGATCTGCGGCATCGACGCCGACACGATCCGTGATGTGGCGCGGCTGTATGCGACCTCCAAGGCGTCGATGATCCTCTGGGGCATGGGCGTTTCGCAGCATGTACACGGCACCGACAACGCGCGCTGCTTGATCGCGCTGGCGCTGATGACAGGCCAGATCGGCCGGCCGGGCACCGGGCTGCACCCGTTGCGTGGCCAGAACAATGTGCAGGGTGCGTCGGATGCGGGCCTGATCCCGATGATGTACCCGGACTACCAGCGCGTCACTGATCCAGCGGCGCGCGAGCGTTTCGAAAAGGCATGGAACCTTGCCAGTGGCACGCTCGACGACCAGCCCGGCCTCACTGTCGTCGAGGTCATGCACGCGATCAAGAGTGGCAGCGTTCGGGGCATGTACGTGATGGGCGAGAACCCGGCGATGTCGGACCCCGACGCCAACAAGGCACGTGACGCGCTGGCGTCGCTGCAGCACCTCGTGGTGCAAGACATCTTCCTCACAGAGACGGCCTACCTGGCCGACGTGGTCCTGCCCGCCAGCGCATTCCCCGAGAAGACAGGCAGCTTCACCAACACCGACAGGCTGGTGCAGATGGGCCGCCAGGCCATCGACCCGCCGGGGGATGCCCGGCAGGACCTGTGGATCATCCAGCAGATGGCCAGGAAGCTCGGGCTCGATTGGCACTACGGCCACGTGTCCGAAGTTTTCGACGAGATGCGCCACACGATGCACAGCATCGGAGGAATCACCTGGGAGCGCCTCGAGCGTGAACATGCGGTCGTCTACCCCTGCATCGAGGAAGGCGATCCGGGCGACCACGTGGTCTTCACCGACAGCTTCCCGCGCGAAGGCGGGCGGGCGCGGTTTGTTCCGGCCGACATCATCCCGGCGAGTGAGCGCCCGGACGCCGAGTATCCGATGGTGCTGATCACCGGACGCCAACTGGAGCACTGGCATACCGGCAGCATGACGCGGCGTGCGGCCATGCTGGACGCGATCGAGCCCGATCCGGTGGCGATGTTGCATCCGCTGGATCTGGCCGCGATGGGTGGCCGCCCGGGCGACATCGTGACGCTGACGTCGCGCCGTGGCGAAATCACGCTGTATGCACGCGCTGACGACAGTTCCCCGCGTGGTGCCGTGTTCGTGGCGTTCTGCTACTACGAGGCAGCGATCAACAGGCTCACCCATGCAGCGCTGGATCCTTACGCGAAGATCCCGGAGTTCAAGTACTGCGCCATCCGGGTGGCCCTGGGCGGCGAGCCGCCGTCACAAAGCAGCTTTGGTGGCGGCCAGGCGCTGGCGGCGCAAGGCCACTGAACGAGCCTGGCTCAAGCCCCGGTGAACTTCATCTCCATGTCGCCGTGCGCGTAGATCAGAGCGCCGGTGTCGGTGCTGACCAGGTCGTGCCGGGTACCGCCCGGTGCCAGCTGGTAGTCGCCCTCCTGCAAGAGACAGTCGGCGAGATAGACCTCGCCGCGCAGCATCAGGCATTCCTCGTCAACCCCGTGGCCGTGCTGGGGGACGCTGGCCCCTGACTCGGCTCGGTACAGCAGAGCGGCTTGGTCACCTTCACACCAGAGCACGCGCCGCCGGATCAGCGGGGCGTAGTCCTCCCAGGCCGACTCCTCCTCGCGGGAGGTGGCGTCGGTGCGGCCGGCGGCGCCCACCCGGAGCAGAACCGTCGCGCCGCCTGGCCCAGCAGCGATGCCTGCCGGCGAGTTGCCGTCTGACTCTGCGTGGAAATCCAGCCCGGCGAGTTCAAGTTCCGCGTGGCCCTCGATCCGCAAGGTTGCGTTTCCTCGGGTCACCAACCACTGGCGGGCAGTGACTCCGTCGGGCACGGGCGGCAGCCAGGCAAAGCCGGGCAGCATTTGCACGAGCCACACCCGATGCGGTTCGCCGGAGCGTGCCTGCGCAGGATCGGCGCAACGATAGAACTCGTGGGCCATCACGCCGGGCCCGCTGCTGTCGGTCAACAGGCGCTGGCGCTTCCGCACGTTCACCATGCGCCCGATGTGGCGGGCACTGGCAGCTGCGCGGTTGGCCAGGCGACCGCGCAACCCCTCAGGAGGCGGAGCTTCGGCCCATCCATCGGCAAGGGGCCCCTGGAGAAGCCGGGTGATGTCGTCGGCCAGCGGATTGGGCGCTGGCTGGATGGGGAACAGGAGATCAGTGCTCATGCTGTGGATCCTTCTCGTTCACGGCCCGTCACCAGGGCATGCTGGTGCAGCCCGCAGACTCGAGCGCGCCCTTGAGCGACTGCATGGCGCGCCGGATCAGGGACTTGACGGTGCCCAGCGGGAGGCCCGTGCACTTCGCCACCTCGTCGTGGGTGAGCCCACGCAGGAAGGCCAGCGCGACAAGTTGCCTGGGCTGTGGATCGAGCCCTGCCAAGGCGCTGTGCAGCAGGTGCTGGGCACGAGTGGCGGAGAGCAGATCGACCGGCCCGATGGCAGCCTCGTCGAACAGGCCCGCTTCCTGCTCGTCGGCCAGCGGCTGCAGGGGCCGGCGTTCGCGACGGCGCAAGGCGTCGATGGCACGCGACCGGGCCATGGCCAGGAGCCACGTGACCGGCAGGCCCCGTCCCGAGTCGAAACGCGCGGCCTGCCGCCAGACCTGCCAGTAGGTGTCTTCAACGACCTCTTCGGCGAGCGAGTTGTCTTGCACGATGCGACTGACCAGACCGAAGACGCGCGCCGCAGTGGCGTCGTAAAGCTCGGCCAGGGCCTTGTCCTGGTGCTCGGCGACCCGGGCAATCAAGGCACCCAGGGCGCTGTCGTCGAGGCCGGATGGCCTGGCACGCAAGGCCTCCGCTGGCGCGTCCGGCTCGGCATCGGGCGGCATGTCGTCGAGCCATGCCTCGCCGCCACCTGGGGCTGGGGCCCCTGGCTGCGCATCGATCAAGGGGTTCGCGGCGATCACGTCAGATCCTCCCGGGTCGGGCGACAGCTGAGTCGCTTTCTGGCCATGTCTCTTCCTCCCGGACATTCCAGTGCCTTGCCACAAGGCACGGCGACTGGACATCCCGGTGGATACGCCATCTCCAGTCGGCCGGATGCATCTCCTCCTGAATCGCTCGGATACTCGTCAGCGTGCGGTTCTGCAGAGCGGCCAGCATGTGGCCAGAAGCGTAGGAATCAAGGCGGCTCCTGACCCAGGCTGGGCAGTCCTGTGAATGGGCCATACGACGGCGACCGGTGGTCCGGATTCAACGCCCTCAGGATGGCGGTGCCAATCGGGCCAGTTCGGTGTGCAGGCCCTCCAGGTAGGCTGGGAAGCGGTGCACGTCGCCATGGCCCGCCTCTGGCAACAGCAGCAGCGTTGCCCGTGGCCCGGCCTGGTCGCGCAGGACGCGGCTGTGGTCCGCCGGGATCAAGGAATCGCGCTCCCCATGCACCAACCAGATCGGCCCCGACAGGCGCGCCACGATCTGCTCGGTGCGCAGTGGGTAGCGCAGCACGGCAGTGGGAACCCACGGGAACCGCTCACGCGCCAGCGCCTCCATGCTGCGGTACGGCGAGACGAGCACAGTCAGCGCGGGTTTGACCTCCAGTGCCAGTTGGGCCGCCAGACCGGTACCCAGCGAACGGCCGTAGACCACCACCGGCCGGCCGGCGTACGGCGGCGACACTTGCAGCCATGCCGCACGCACATCGGCCATCAACTGCGCTTCGCTCTCGATCTGGCCCCCGCTCTGCCCGTAGCCACGGTAGTCCACCATGAACAGGTCGAAGCCGGCGCGACGGTAGAAATCGGTGTTGACGAACCAACTCGCCAGGTTGCCGCCGTTGCCATGCAGGAAGAACACCAGGCCCTTGGCCCCAGGCTGTTTCAGGTGCAGTGCATGCAGGCGGGCGCCGGGCACGTCGACCCAGACCGACTGCACATCCGGCGCGGCCATCGCCTCGGGTGGCTGTGCAGGCCAGGGCTCCGGTTGAAACAGCAGGCGCTCCTGGCGGAACCACAGCCAGGCCAGGCCGGCGGCGTAGGGCAGCAAGAGCAGCGCCAGCAGGCCAGGCAGCCAGCGGGTGAGGAAGCGATTGGTGCGGGTCATCGGCGGCGCATCAGTGGCAAGCGGAAACTGATACGCCAGACGCGCTGCATTGGATGCGGCTCGGCCAGATGGTCGGGGTGAGAGGATTCGAACCTCCGACCCTCTGGTCCCAAACCAGATGCGCTACCAGACTGCGCTACACCCCGACGAAGCTGGCATTGTAGCGGCCAGGGTCAGGCAACAGGCGCGGGCAGCACCACGATGCCATCTGCGTCGGCATACAGCCAGTCGCCGGGCCGGATCCAACAGCCTTCAATCTGGATCGGCACGTCACGGGCGCCTTCGCCACGCTTCTCGGTGGCCAGCGGACACAACCCCAATGCGCGGATGCCGACGTTGGCGGCGTTGAGCTCGGCGAGGTCTCGCACCGCGCCATGGATCACCACGCCGGCCCAGCCGCCGGCCGCCGCCGCTGCGGCCAGGTTGCCACCCAGCAGGGCACGGCGCATCAAGCCGCCGCCGTCCACGACCAACACGCGCCCGAGGCCCGGGCTGTTCACAGCCTCGCGAACGCGGGTGTTGTCCTCGAAACAGCGCACGGTGCTGACCGGGCCGGCGAAACGCGTGATGGCACCATAGCCGTGGTACGCGCCGGGCAGCACGCGCAAGGCGCCGGTGCTGTCATCACGGTGCAGGTCGCACAGATCGCAGGTGCTGAAGGAAACAGTGTCCATGGTGTGACAGCGGAGAGTTCAGGCAGGCTGATTCTTGCCGATCGCCGCACGCCCGCCTTCGCCGCGCGCCGGCAGCATGCTTTGATGCTCCAGCGTGGCCTTCAGGATGATGGAGGTGCTGGTCTCGGCCAGCAGGCAAAAGCGCGAAACCACCGCGTCGAGATGGGCCACGTCGACCACCGCGATCTCCAGCACCCAACTGTCTTCGCCGGTCACGTTGTAGGCGGTCACGACCTCAGGCGTGGCCTGGATCAGTTTCACGATGCGGGCGTACTCGGCCCGTCCAACGCGGATCACCGCGCGGATGCCGTAGCCCAGCGCCTGGAGGTTGACCGTGGCACGGTAGCCGTTGATCACGCCTGCTGCTTCGAGCTTGCGCACCCGCTCGGTCACGGCGGGTTGCGACAGGTGTACCCGGCGGCCCAACTCGGTCATCGAGAGCCGCGCGTCGGATTGCAACTCGGCCAGGATGCGGGTGTCGTAGGCGTCCATCGGGAAGATCGTGTCCATATTCAAAGCGTAGCACGCCGAAAACCAAGAAGTTAAACGCCAGCCAGGCCAATGACCTTGGCTTTCCCATCGAAAGCGGCATGCCACCTGTCTTACGATTCCGCCATGACGACCGCTCTCGCCACCCGCCTGCCCACCACGAGCTCCCTGTCCCCGCTGTTGATCGCCTGCCTGGCCGCCACCTGGCTGGTCTGGGGATCCACCTACCTGGCGATCAAGTACGCGCTGATCAGCTTCCCGCCCTACTTCCAGATGGGCACGCGCTTCCTCGTGGCCGGTGGCCTGCTCTTGGCCTGGATGCGCTGGCGCGGCACGCCCATGCCCAACCGCGCCGAATGGCGCAATGCGCTGATCTGCGGCACCCTGATGCTGGGTGGCGGGATGGGCGGCACCGCAGTGGCCGAAACCTCGGTCGGCTCCGGCCTGGTGGTGGCCTTCATCGCGGTGCTGCCGCTGATGATCGCATTGGTCAACCTCTGCTACGGCGTGCGTCCCGGGCGGTTGGAGGCCGCTGGCATCGCGGTGGGCGTCGTCGGTGTGCTGATGCTGACGCAGGGCGCGAGCTTCCAGGCCTCTACGCATGGCCTGATCGCCGTCACGGTGGCGTGCGTGAGTTGGTCGGTCGGCAGCGTTCTGAGCCAGCGCAGCCTGCCGCTGGCCCCTGGTGCCATGGGTTTCGCGAGCGAGATGGTGTGTGGCGGCGCGGTGCTGCTGGGGCTGTCGGTGCTGACCGGCGAGGCGCCGGTGTGGCCACCCGAGAGCATCGCCGTGGCTGCCTGGGTGTTCCTGGTGGTGTTCGGATCGCTGATCGCCTTCAACGCCTACATGGTGCTCTTGGCTCAGGCCTCGGCCGGGTTGGCCTCCAGCT
>CAYJEC010000089.1:0-9485 GCA_964369025.1 uncultured Ideonella sp.
TTCGCAATGCGGCCACATCGGGGCCCTGGGCATTTCGGATCAAGAGGTTCTGCATATGTACGCCACCACAATCAAAGCAGGGGAGCGCAGTGTCAGCCTTTTTGCCGCAAATCGGTAGGGGCGGCGATCCCCTAGGTTGGGTGTCGATTGACACGTCACCACACTTGAATCGCCCAGGGCAGCTCAACGCATACGCAGTTGGCGATCCAGTTCGCGCGATGGCTTCTTGAAGTACGCCGCGACTCCAGGGTGTTTCTGAAAGGTCTCTCTGGCTAGGTTTGCCAGTTCTTCCGCTCTGCGGCGGTCACCGGCACGCAATGCACATTGGCCAAGCATGGCCCGATCCCAGGCCAGCCAGTGCGAGTGTTTGTAGACTTGCGACACCTCTCTTGCTACGGCGGCCTCGAACAGGGGGAGTCCCTCTACAGTCTGTCCTGCTGCGCAAAGGGCCCGACCGCGATAGAGCAGCGGATCCCAGCCGGGAAAGTCTGTGTCACCGAGCGGTACCATTGGCTGAAGGAACCGCAGTGCGGCAGATGGGTCACCGCGATCAAGCTCGATCTGAGCGCGAAGAAGTGCAATCAGCCCGGCGCCGTACGTTTCGCCATTTCGCCTCGGGTTAGCCTCAAGTCTGGGCTCCAGCGCGGGCATGGTTGACAGCACGTGCACTGCCTCGTCATGGCGCCCACTCATGCTTAAGTTCATTGCAAGGTCGACATAGCGCCAAACGAGCTGGGGTGCCCGTGGCCCATGTGCAAGCACTGTCTCGTCTAGGGCCCGCTGCGCATACCTGTTGGCTTCATCGTGGCGGCCCGTTTCCATCGCGACGGAGTCAAGCATCATCAACAGCATTGCGCGATCGGCCGGGCTCTCGGTGCGGGGCAGTAACTTTTCGATCGCGGGCCAGCCTATTTCATAGGCTTGCTCGACATCGTTGAAAGAATACGCTGCCACGGCTCGGAAATGCGCAATCCAAGCTCGTACCTCTTCTGGAACAGCGCGGCCATGGCCGGCAATGGCTTGATCTAGACGGTCAAAGACCTTCATCACGTCCTCGTAAGGCGCAGCCCAGACGTTCCCGCCGACGACGGTCATCTTCGCTTCGATCAGCGCAGCTGCAATGTCGTCTTTGCCACCGAGTGAACGCATAGCGGCGAGGGCCGTCGCCAGGGGAGCCTTCGCCTCGCTGGCCCGTCCAGCCGTGGTGTATACACGGGCTAGGGAGAGGTGCGTATCGATAGCCCTAGATGACTGTGGCCCTTCCACGATCAGCGTCAAGTCGATAGCCCGCCGCAGCAAGGCGATCGCTTCATCCAGACGGTTCGTCAATCGAAGTATCTCGGCATGCAGAGTTGCAGTCTCGATGCGCATCCGCGGATTCAGGTTTGCCTCGCCACCGGCAGCGGCCCGAATCTGTTCGAGCTCCAACATCGCTGCTGGATACTGCGCACGCTTGATGAGGATCTCGCAAAGTACGAGACGTGCTCGCGAAAGGGAATCGGCGGTCAGCGTACCCAGTCCGGCAGCCGCGCGCGCGGTTGACTCAGCTTCTGCCAGCTTGCCCTCGCTCGCGAGGGCGCGCGCGAGCAACAGCCTGGCGTCGGCGCGATCCGCCTCCGGTGCATCGATGCGATCGAGCACCTCAATCTGCTTGGTTGCTTGTTCTGCCGCAAAGCGATAGCTCGCCATCTCGAGGAACGCCCCCGCGAGGACGCCATGCAACTCGCCGCGCAACGCCGGTTGCTGTACGAATCCGGCTTCCACGCGGCGAGCACCGCGCTCGAGTAGCAACTCGACGGGCAGTTGGCGAAGCTGTGCGTTGGCCGGGTTGTCGCGCCCAGTGACGCGGAACACATCCAATACAAAGTCTTTCACGGCACCAGCCAGTGCAGCTTGCGTGTTGGCGCGTTGGGCCTGAACGACAGCCACACCGGCGCCTCCAAGGACTGCCATCAATGCCACCGACACCAAAGCCAATGCGGTTCGGTGGCGCCGCGCAATCTTTCGCAGCCGATACCAAGCACTGTCGGGCTGCGCCAGAACGCGTTCACCCAGCAGGTGCCGCTCAATGTCCTGTGCCAACGCATCGGCCGTCGCATAGCGTTCATCGGGCGCACGCTTCAGCGCCTTGGTGAGAATGGCGTCGACCTCGCCCCTGAGCGCGCGGGCCGTGGCCCTGTCGCCAACCCGGCTGCTGGCCAGGGGTGGAGCACCTTCCAGAATTGCTTCTTCCAGCGCAGCCAGGCTCGCTCGCCGAGAGTGGTGCGGCAATGTCCCGGTTAGCAACTCATAGAGCAGCACACCGAGGGAATAGACATCGGACGCCACAGTGATGGTCTCGCTGCGAAATTGTTCTGGCGACGCGTACTGCGGCGTAAGTACCCGTCCCATCAGCCGGGTCAGGTCGGTCTGGTCCGTGCCATCGTCGCGAAGCAGCTTGGCGATTCCGAAGTCCAGCAATCGAGCCTGGCCCGAATCATCGACCAGAACATTGGAGGGCTTGAGATCCCGGTGCACTACGAGGCGCGCGTGTGCGTATGCAACGGCGCGCGCCACTTGCAGAAACAGGCGCAAGCGCTCGCGAATCCCGAGGTGTTTCTCGGCACACCACGTATCCAACGGGCGCCCCTGAATGTATTCGAACGCCAAATACGGCCGGCCAAGCGCATCCAGTCCGGCGTCGTACAAGCGTGCGATGTTGGGGTGCTCCAGCCGGGCGCCTATATCGCGCTCGCGCCCCATACGCGCAGCCAAACCAGCGCCCCAAACCAAGCGGGGCAGCTTCAAGGCCACTTCGCGTTGCAGGCGGCCGTCTACTCGCTCCGCCAGCCAGACTGTGCCCATGCCCCCTTGCCCCAATTCGCCAATCAGCCGGTAGGGGCCAATCTGGTCGCCCGCCCGAGCTATGGTCTCGTCGGCGGCTGTCGCGTTGCCCAGCTTGGGCAGCGTGCCGAGGAAATCCACCGTCTCCTGCTCGGCATACTGTGCTAGCACCTCGCCCAGCATCGCCTTGCTCGCGCCGTCGGGCAGCGCATCGAACCAATCTTGGCGCTCCGAAGGCGACAGGGGCAATGCGTCGTCGAGAAGGCGGCTCAACGCCGCCATGTCACTCGCGGAGATCGGCATGCCCCTGTTTACTCGCGCAGTGCCGCCATCAGCACAAGCCGCGCCTTTTCCCAGTCGCGGCGCACAGTGCGGTCGGTGACATCGAGTGCCATGGCGATTTCTGATTCCGAATAGCCGCCGAAGTACCGCATTTCGACGACTCTGGACAGGCGCGGTTCGACCTTTTCCAGTTCGTCGAGCGCCTCATGAACCTTGATGACCTCCGATGCGCTATCGGCCAACTCCGAGGAGTTCAAAGTGTTCAAGGTCAAACGCTCGAGATCGCTCCCCCGTCGTTCTGCTTGGCGTTCTCGCACTGCGTCGACGATTACCGAACGCATCACCCTTGATGCGTAGGCAAAGAAGGCGCGCCGATCTTCCTGCTGCAACTGGCCGCTGCAAAGGAACTTCAGATATGACTCATGCACCAGCGCCGTTGTGTCTAGATAGGTGTTGCGCCCGCCGTCTCGCAAGCGGGCGCGCGCCAACTTGCACAACTCGGCGTAGGCCACCGAGAACAATTCATCCTGGGCGCCCGGAAGGCGCGCGTTGACCTGGCGGATCAACTCCGTGAGGCTCTTCATCAGGCAACTTCCTCCGGCTGCTGACGCGCGCCATGCTTTCGATGGGGCGCGGTTCATGACAGGCAATTCTCTTCTGTGAGTGTGTGGCCCGCAATAGGCACCGCATGGCTGATGCCTGCAGTGTCAATGCCATGGATGAGATCTCCCGGCGGGTCAACATCAAAAAAAATCCTTCGACCAATGTCCGAAATCGACTCGGCAATGCGTCCGTCAGGGTGAAGGCAAGTAGTTCACCAAGCGAAAGCACTTCACCTGAGATGCGGTCCGCAGGGAGCGGGGTCGCATGTCTTCACGATGAGGCTCCCGTCCAATCACAAGCAAGAGGAAAGACCATGAAAAACGTTTCTCGACTGTCAATGTTCGCCTTGATCGCTATGGCCTGTGTCTCCTCACAGGCTGCCGGGCTCTATGCCGCTCGTACCACGGCATCGACCCCGCTGTCACCGACGGGCGGGGCGGTGACAACCGTTCTGCAGGTAACCGCCCCTGCGGGTACCTGGGTGGTCTCGTCAAAGGTCAGTTTCGTCAACTTTCAGAACAAGGACTATGACCGCTGCCAACTGGTTGCTGGCGCCACGCCCATCGACGGTGCCACGACAATGACCGGTGATTTCGACGGCATGCCCGCCGTGGCCACCTTGGCAAACCTCGGCACGGTTACCACCGTGGGGTCGACGACCTTCAAGCTCGACTGCTGGCACGACTTCAATGTGCCTGGCCAGTCGATCGATGCCGACGCCACCCTGGTTGTGTCGCGCGCGCCAAAGAAGTGAGCCAGGTAGGAGGGCGAGCCGTTTGGGCATCGCCCTCCTGCGTCAGTCGGGGTGGTCAGCGTTTGGCGTCCTACTCCACCGCATAGAGCCTGCCGTCGGCGCTGCCGACATAGACCACGCCGCCCGCCACCAGCGGTGTCGAGAAGAAGGCGCCCACACTGAACTGCCGTCGTGCGCCAGCCGCCACTGCATCGTGCCAGCCGGAGGGGTAGAGCAGGGCGCTGTTCAACTGCCCGTTAGCTGTCAGCACCCAGCCAGCGTTGGCCCGCGAACTCTCGGTGCGGAACGCCCAAAGGAGTTCGCCGGTGGCCTGATCGCGCGCCTCCAGCACGCCGTTCAGCAGGCCCTGAAGCACGACGCCACCGGCGAGGGTGGGCGAGGCGAACAGGTAAGCCGCGCCTTGCTGCTGCCAGACCGGCGCACCGGTGGTGGCGTCCAGCGCGTGGATCAGGCTGGTATCCGAGGTGCCGAAGTAGACCCGGCCGCCCGCCACCGCTGGCGAGGTGATGACCCAACTCGCGCCGGTGGGGAAGCGCCAGCGCTCCTGGCCGGTGCGCGCATCCAGCGCGTAGAGGTGGGCGTCGCGGCCGCCGGCGTACACGATGCCGCCCACGACGGCAGGCGAGGCCTGGAAGCCCTGCTGGTTGGCCATCAAGGTGTCCACACCCCCCTGGAAGTGCCAACGTTCGACGCCGCTGCGCGCATCCACCGCATAGAGCCGGCCGTCCCAGCTGCCGACATAGACGATGCCGTCCGCATAGGCTGGAGAGGCATGCACGACATCGCCGGTGCGCAGCTTCCACCGCAGGGTGCCCTGGTCCGCGTCGACGGCGTAGAGGTGGCCATCGCCGCTGCCGAAGTACACCGCGCCCTCGACCACCAATGGGCTGGAGAGGTAGACGTCGTAGGGGTCGGCAAAGGTCTGGCTGCGTGGCTGCATGCCGTGCAGGCCGCGGGCCTCGAAACGCCGCTCGCCCGCGGTGGCGAACTTCCACAAGGTTTCTCCGGTGGTGGCGTCGAGCGCGTGAAGTCGGCCGTCGTAACTCACGATGTAGACCCGGCCGCCGGCCAGTGCCGGGCTGGACGACACCGGGCCGCCGGTAGTCGCCTGCCAGCGCTGCCGCCCCGTCGCGGCATCCACAGCGTAGACGTTGCCGTCGTCGCTTCCAAAGATCACCGTGCCCTCATGCCATGCGGGCGACGAGACAATTCGGTCCCCGGTGGGGAAGGACCATTTCACTTGGTGGAAGCTACGCGGTGGTGAACTGTCCTGCGCCCCGGTGCGAGCCGGGTCGGCACGGAACATCGTCTGGCCACTGGCGGCGCCCAAGCAGGCCACCAGCCAGCACGCCGCAAGGCGGCTCGGAAGGTTCATGGCCGGCCCCCGGTGGTGTCACGAGTCAAGGAGAGCGCAGCCTCGAACGGACCCTGCATGAACTGGCCGTCGAATCGGGCCGGGCCGGTGCCCCCAGGTTGCCATCGCCCCTCCACTCGGATGCCGGCGCTGCTGGCATCCAGGGTCAGGAAGCTTTGCCCTTGATGCACCCGGTCCAGCGGCAGCCGGGTGGTGCGTTTGCCGACGATCAGCAACTCGCCGCCGCCCAGCCCGTTGGCCTGGTTGGCCAGCGTGAGAGTCACCTCGCGCGGGTAGCCGCCCAATTCGTAGCGGCCTCGCCAAGTTCCGGTGAGATCCGGGCTCACGGCGGTGGCGGGGCTTGGCCGATCCACCTGAGGCGCGCCGGTGCGGCGCAGGCTCAGCGGGGCCTCCTGGCCAGCTTGCAGGAAGGTACCCGCCAGAGTGCCATCGGCCTGCCAGCGCAACTGGGCCGACGGCGTGCTGGCCTGGGGGATGGCGAACGCTGCGGCCAAGGTGAACCGCAGGCTGTCGCCATCCACCTTCAGGTCTGCCAGCGGTGCGCCCTTGACGCCGCGGCCCGGCAGCGTGACCGAACCGGTGCTGTTCTCCAGATCGATCACCATCGGTAGCCCACTGCCCGGGATGCGGGCTTCGCCCTCCCAACGGCCGGCCATGTCGGGTGCTGCCTGGGCTGTGGCGGCCAACAGGCCCAGCAGTCCGCCGGCTGCCCACCGAAGCTGAGCGCGCGAGATCTCGTTCATGGTGTGCCCTCGCAGTGACAGGCCCACGATAGACGCCTGCGTGGGCGCCCTTCAGAACGATGCGATGAAACGCGGAACGGCCGGCATGAAACCCGCCGTATCAGCGCGCCGTGCCTGGCATGGCGGGGGCGAGCCCGGCCAGGCTCAGGAAGAAGGCCTGCTCCAGCGCGGCGTCCTTGAAGCGCTCGAACCGGCCGGAGTTGCCCTGGTGTCCCGTGCTCATGTTGATGGCGAAAAGCAGCGGTTGCGTGTCGGTCTTGCGGGCCCGCAGGCGGGCCACATACTTGGCCGGTTCGAAGTACTGGACCTGGCCGTCCCACAGGCCGCTGGTCACCAGCATGGCAGGGTAGGGCTTGGCGGCGATCTGGTCGTAGGGCGAGTAGGCCAACATGAAGTCGTGGTCTGGCTGGCGGCGCGGGTCGCCCCATTGGGACCACTCATTCGCGGTCAGGGGGATGGTCTCGTCCAGCATGGTGGTCACCACGTCGACGAAGGGCACGTGGGCGGCGATGCCGCGGTAGTCTGCCCCCGCCTGGTTGGCCACGGCCGCCATCAGCAGGCCACCGGCGGAGCCGCCGCTGGCGAACACCCGGGTCTTGTCTCCCCACCCTTCGGCGACCAGGTGGCGGGTGGCGTCGACGAAATCATTGAAGGTGTTCTGCTTGTGCTGCAGTCGGCCGGCCTCGTACCAGGACTGGCCCATCTCCGAGCCGCCGCGCACCTGCGCAACGGCGATCACGAACCCGCGGTCCAGCAGCGGCAGACGCGTGATGCCGAACAGCGGGTCGTACGGCTCGCCGTAGGCCCCATAGGCCTCGACCAGCAGCGGCGCCCGGCCGCCCTGCCGGGCCCGGTCAGGGCGGTGCACCAGCACGATCGGGATGCGCAGGCCGTCACGCGACGTTGCCCAGGTGCGCAGCGTAGCGTAGCGTGTGGCGTCGTAGCCGGGCACGACTTGCTGCTTGCGGAGCATGCTGCGGCCACTGGCCAGATCCAGATCATGGGTGGCCAACGGGTCGACGAGCGAGGTCACGGTGTAGCGCAGCCAAGGCGAAGCAGCGTCGGGGTGCGGCAGCAACTCCATCGTCGACGTCGTTGCTGAACCCGGGACCAGGTAGGGCGGGCGGCCGTCGGCTGGGAGCACGCGCAGGCGCCGGGCCGCATCGACGCGCTCCTCGACCACCACACCGCCGCGCATCAGCGCAAAGCCTTCGACGGCGGCATCATCCCGGGCCGGAACCAGGTCTTTCCAGCGGGCCCGGTCCTCGGGCGTCGCCTCGGGCGCCTCGACAAGCCGGAAGTTCAGCGCGTTTTCGTTGGTTTGGAAGACCCAGCGCCCGCCGAGGTGGTCGCCCCAGCTCAACACGCCGGGTCGGCGGGCATGGATCGTCACCGGCAGGCTGTCGGGGCGATCGGTGGGCACGGCGCGCAGCTCGGTGGTGTCGTAACCCTCCATCTGGATCAGCAGGTATTGGCGCGAGGCACTGGCAGAGAGCGCGGTCGTCAGCGTCTTGTCGGCCTCCTCGTAGACCACGGTATCGCGGCGCGCGGGTGTGCCCACGACATGGCGGCGCACGGTGCGGCCCTGCAGTGTCACAGGATCCTGCTGCAGATAGAACACACTTCGGTTGTCGGCGGACCAGACCACCGGGTCCAACACCCCGGGCATCTGATCGGGCAGGATGCGGCCGGTCTTCAGGTCGCGGATGCGCAGGCGGTGCGTGGTGCGCCCTTGCGTGTCCTCGGTCCAGGCAAGCCAGCGGCCGTCCGGGCTGACAGCGGCCTGCCCCAGCGAGTAGAAGGGCTGGCCACGAGCCTGACGGGCCTGATCAAGCACAAGCTCTTCGCGGGCCTTGGGGTCCGGCCCTTCGGGGGTACCGGCGCGCCGCATCAGCGCCGGGTGCTCGGCGCCTTTCGCAAACCGTTCCCAGTACCAATGGCCGTTGTCGAACCAGGGCGGGGCGCTGTCGTCGGCCGGAACATGGCTTTTCATCTCAGCCACCAACTCGGCACGCATCCGGGCCAAAGGCGCCATCATCCGGCCGGCATAGGTGTTCTCGGCCTGCAGATGGCGCATCACCTCAGGCCGCTTGCGCAGCGGGTCATCGTCGCGCATCCAGTGGTACTCGTCTGCACGATCGCCGAAGGGGCTGGCCACGACATGCGGTTTCGTCGGCGCAACTGGGGGCTTCGGTCCGGCCACCGGGGCGGCTTGCGCGGCCAGCACCAGGGACAGGGCTAACGTGGCGAGGGAGCGGAACGCGGTGGGCACGGCTCAGCCTTCAGCGGTCATGGCGTCGATACGGCTGTGGAGATCCAGCCAACGCTCCTCCAGCACCGCCAGTTCGGCCTGCACGTGGGCCAGGTTTCGGCCGATCTCGGCAAACTGCTCGCCTGCCAGGCCGGGCCGGGCCAACTGGCTCTCGAACTCGGCCTTCTCGCTGGCGAGCCGCTCCATGCGCTTATCCACCTGCAGCAACTCGTTGCGCATCGGTCGTGTCAGGTCAGCCAGTTTGGCCCGCGCCTGGGCGCCGGCCTTGCGGTCGTCGCGGCTGGCGGTGGTTGGTGTGGCGGGGCGTGCACCGGTGGCCTTGGGTGATTTGACGTCTTTCGGCGCCGCAACGGGCGCGGGTGGCGGTGCAGCCGGTGGCGCAGCGGCAGCGGGCTTGGCGGACAGGGCGCGCGCGGCCTCGCGGCTGCGCTCCAGCAGCCATCGCTGGTAGTCGTCCAGGTCGCCGTCGAAGGGCTTGACCACGCCGTCGGCGACCAGCCAGAACTCGTCGCAGACCTCGCGCAACAGCGCGCGGTCGTGGCTGACCAGCATCACCGTGCCCTCGAACTCGTTGAGCGCCATCGACAACGCCTCGCGGGTGGTCAGGTCCAGGTGGTTGGTCGGCTCGTCAAG
>CAYJEC010000090.1:0-9470 GCA_964369025.1 uncultured Ideonella sp.
CTTCAGTGTCGCACTGCCTCTAGCCCGCCGCTGCCTGCTGACGGCGAGGGTACTGGGCTTTGCGCTCACAGTGGGCGAGTTCGGCGTCGTGCTGATGATCGGCGGCAACATCCCCGGCTCGACACGCGTGCTCTCGGTGGCTCTGTATGACCATGTCGAGGCTGCCGAGTTCGCCGACGCGCACCGCCTCGCGGCCGGCATGGTGGCATTTGCGATGCTTGTGTTGGTGACGCTGTATGTGGTCAACCGGCCCCGCCGAGATGGAACGGCGGGCGCCCGATGATCGAAGCCCACTTGCGCCTGGCACGTGGCGCCTTCACGCTCGACGTGTCGCTGGCGCTGCCCGAGCGTAGCGTCAGCGCGCTGTTTGGCCCCTCGGGCTGCGGCAAGACGACGTTGCTGCGCGCGCTCGCCGGGCTGGAGCGGGCCGAGGGCCGTGTGGCGATGGGGGGCGAGGTCTGGCAGGACGATGCCTCCTCCGTCTTCGTGCCGGCCCATCGCCGCGATCTGGGTTATGTGATTCAGGAGGCGGCACTCTTCCCGCACCTGGATGTGCAGCGCAATCTCGACTATGGCCGCCGAAGATTGCCACCAGACCGCCAGGTGATCGCACTGGACCCGATCGTCGAGCTCCTCGGCATCGGCCCCCTGATGCAGCGGCACACCGGGAGCCTGTCCGGCGGCGAGCGCCAGCGGGTGTCCATTGCCCGAGCGCTGGCCTCCAGCCCGCGGTTGTTGTTGATGGACGAACCCCTGGCCGCACTCGACGCCCAGCGCAAGGCCGAGGTGTTGCCCTACCTTCACCGGTTGCACGAAAGCCTGGCCATCCCCATCGTCTACGTCAGCCATGCCATCGACGAGGTTGCCCAACTGGCGAATCATCTGGTGCTCCTGGACCAGGGCCGCGTGGTCAGCGCAGGCCCGTTGGCCGAGATGCTGGCTCGGCTGGACTTGCCCACTGCGCGCGGCGAAAGTGCCGGCGTGGTGCTCGATGCGGTGGTGGTGGAGCGCGACGCCCACTGGCAGCTGGTGCGCCTGGCTGTGGCAGCGGGCGAGGCCAGCCTGTGGGCCCGTGACCAGGGGCTGCCCCTGGGCCAGGCCGTGCGCGTGCGGGTGCTGGCGCGCGACGTGAGCCTCGCGCGAGCACCCCAGACCGGCACCAGCATTGGCAACCAGCTTCGGGGCACGATCGAGGCTGTCGCCGACGATGACCACCCGGCGCTTGCGCTGGTTCGCGTGCGGGTAGGCGGCGCACCAGTCGTGGCCCGGCTGACGCGGCGCTCGGCCGATGCCTTGCAATTGGCGCCTGGCCTGGAAGTCTGGGCCCAGGTCAAGACCGTGGCCTTGATGGAGTGAATTCCCGATGCCCGATGGATCGCTGTTGAGCGCCGAACTGAAGATTGCCGGCCGGCTCGACGGCCGCTTCTTTGCGCTGCTCGACGCCTTGCACAAAACGGGCTCGATCAACCGCGCCGCGCGCACCGCAGGCCTCAGCTACAAGGGCGCCTGGTTGCTGCTGGAAGCGGCCTGCAACCTGGCCAATGAGCCGCTGCTGCGCACAGCGACCGGTGGCGCGGGGGGCGGTGGCACCACGCTCACCGAGGCCGCCCTCGGCCTGCTCAACGCTTGGCAGGTGTTGCAAGCCGATCACCGCGAGTTTCTTCGGGCGCACGAGGCGCGTCTGTCCCAACTCCCCGCACTGCACGGGCTGCTCAGGAGAATGTCGATGAAAACCACTGCGCGCAACCAGTTTGCCGGCACCGTCAGCGCCGTCGAGATCGGCCCGGTGTCGGCACAGGTCAGCATCGTGCTGGCGTCCGGCGCCGAGATCACGGCCACCTTGACCGCCGCCGCCGCGAAGCGACTGAAGCTGAAGAAGGGCCAGGAGGCCCTGGCCTTGGTCAAGGCATCCGCCATCGTGCTGGTGACCGATTTCGCGGGCTGGCAACTGTCGGCCCGCAATCAGCTCGCAGGCACCGTGTCGCGTATCGAGAAAGGGGCCGTGTCGTCGCTCGTCGTGGTCACGCTGCCAGGTGGCGCGGCCATCACCGCCAGTGTCACCAACGAGGGAGTGAACGCGTTGGGGCTGAAGGTCGGCGTTGCCGCCACCGCCGTGTTCAAGGCCTACTCGGTGATGGTGGCCACCCAGGCTTGAGCGCAGCTGCGCGGCAGGCCGACAAGGCCTTCATTTCCGGCGCGCTTGTGCCGATAGGGGGGCATGCCCCAATTCCGGCCCGATCCGAGATGAACAGCGTTATGGTGTCGCTGTCCGAGGCCATGCGCTCGATCAAGGTGCGTGTCACGCTCAGCGCCGTGGCAGCCCTGGCTCTGGGCATCGGGGCCACCACGCTGGTGTTGGTGCACGAGGCCGAGCGCGACACGCTGGCCGCACAGACCGACCGTGAGTTGCGGGAAGTTCAGCGCACGGCCGCCATCCTGTCGCAGAGGGTGATGGAGCGGCAGCGGGCTCTGGCGGACACCGCAGCGGCATTCGACGAGGCGACCTTGCAGGACGACGCGCGGCGCACGGCCTTCATGACCCAGAAGCCGGTGTTGCGGAGCATGTTCGCCAACATTGTCCTGGCCTCGGCTGATGGCCGGATCCTGAGCCTCGCCGACGCGCAGGGTGTGCGAGAGCCGCCGGTGTCGATCGCCGACCGCGCCTACTTCAAGCGCACGCTGTCGGAGCGACGACCGATGATTTCCGAGCCATTGCCTGGCCGGGTATCGGACGAACCGGTGGTTGTGTTCACACAACCCCTGATGCGTGCGGGCGAGGTGTATGGGGTCATCGCCGGAGCCTGGCGGCTCAAGAGCCACGGGCTGTTGGCTGACCTCGTCGATGACCCGGATGGCAGCGACAGCGCCCTGGTCATCGTCACCGACACCCAAGGCCGGATCCTGGCGCACCCGGTGACGGCCCGCATCATGCAGTCGATCGAAGGCGAGCCCCGGCTGGCCGATGGCCACAGGCACTGGCTTTCCATGGGCGGCGCGAACGGGGGCGCTGTCGAGCCCGCCGGGCTGCTCGTCCGGCAGCCCGGTGAAGTGATGACCGTGGCAGGCGCCGCCGGGCTCGACTGGCTGGTCTGGCGGGCGCAACCGGAGGCCGGCCTGCTGGCCCCCCTGCACGCGGCACGCCGCCGGGCGCTTGCCTGGGCAGCCGCCATCGTGCTGGCTTGTTCGCTCGGCGTGCTGGCCACCATCGGACGCCTCCTGCGCCCGTTGTCGATGCTCAGGCGGCGGGCCGCCACGCTCTTTGACGAAGGCGCTGATGTGCATGCTGGTTGGCCGGAGGTAGGCGGCGAGGTGGGCGCCCTGGCGCGTGTGCTGCGGCACGTGGGCGCGGAGCGGGCGCAACTCGAGAGCTTCAACGGCCAGGTGCTGGCCAAGCTGCAATCGGTGCTGTCTGCGGCGCCTGTGGGCATCCTGTTCACACGGGCGCGCTGCTTCGAACTGGTCAGCGCCGAAATGTGCCGCCTGATCGGGCGCACCGAGTCCGAATTGCTCGGGAAGCCAGCGCAGATGATCTACGCCTCGAGCGACGACTACGAATCCCTGGGGCCGCAGGTGGAGGCGGCCTTTGCCGCCGGCCGCTCCTATGAAGGCGAGTTGCGCTTCCTGCGCGCCGATGGCAGCACCTTCTGGGGCCAGTTGCGCGGCCAACCTGTCCAGCCTGGCAACCTGGATGCCGGGATCATCTGGACAGTGGCCGATATCAGTGCACAGGTCTCCAGCCGCGAGGTACTGGAGTGGAGTGCCTCGCACGACCCACTCACCGGGCTGGCCAACCGCAAACTGTTCGAGCAACGCGCCACGCGCCTTCTCCAGAGGCGCCCCGATTCATTGCCGACTGCCATCGTGATGATTGACCTGGACCGCTTCAAGCCGATCAATGACACGGCTGGGCACGCGGCCGGCGACGCGATGCTGAAGCTCATCGGACAAGCCATCAGCGAGCGTGTGCGTGGCGGCGACCTCGTGGCCCGGCTGGGAGGTGACGAGTTCGCCCTCCTGCTCGAGAACTGCCCGCGCCCTGCCGCCCGACGCGTGGCCGTGAGCGTGCAGGAGGCCGTGGCCAGTGCGGTGCTGCTGTGGGAGGGCAGGGCACTTCAGGTGGGGGCCAGCTTGGGCATCGCAGAACTGCTGCCCACCACGCCCACATTGGAGGCCTGGCTCAAAGAGGCCGACGCGGCTTGCTACCAGGCCAAGGCCGATGGCCGTGGAGCGGTTCGGACATCGTCAGGCGTCCCGTTGCGGGTGGTCGGCGGTGCGCCGGCCGAACGCTGAGCCCGCCCAGGCGCCCAAAAAAATTAAGCGGGAATGGCCAAGTCGCGCAGGCGCGTTGGGCCGGCTCGGCGCTCGATCTCGTCACGCAGTCGATGCCCCCAACCCAGGCCGAACATGGCCTCGGCGGTGATGAACTGGGGCCCGACGAGCAAGCCGACCAGATCGTCGGCGAAGGCTGGCTTGCGGCCCTCGTAGTAGTGGCCGATGAACTGGATCACCCAGCCCAGGCCGAACAGCCCCAGGCCCCATGCCAGCCAGGGCCCCGTCCGGCCCTCTGCCAGCGGGGCGGCCAGCGCCATCAGCGCGCCATTGCCCAGGCTCACCGCCATGCCCAGCACGAACTCGCCCCGGCTCAGGTACCACAGAGTGGTCAGCGCCCAGAGCACCCACGCAGGCGTCCAGGCCTGCGGGCCCAGCGGGGTGCCGAACCAGCCCCAACTCGGCCGAGCCAGCAGCACGCCGATCGCGAAGATGATCATCGGGATGCCAACAAAATGGGTGGCAATGTTGCGCCGATCGCGGTGGTAACAGGCGTATTGCACCAGCAACTCTCGCGCCGGTCGGAAGGGTGAGGGCATGGTGGCCTCCCGGGCCATGTGGGGCATGTCCCGATGCTAGCGCCGCTCGAGGGCCATGACCAGCCCTGCGGCACGCACCGGGATCAGCAGGGCAAACGGGTACCTTGTCAGCCCAGGCCCAACCGTTCCTTCAACTCCGCCGAAGACAGGGGATGCGGGTTGCCCGGCCAGGCTTCGATCAGCGTCTGGATACGCTGGTTCAGCGGCGCGTCACGGCCCTGGGCGCGCGCCAGCCGAACCACCTCTCCGCTCAGTGCGTCGATCTCGGTGGCGCGGCCGAGCGACAAGTCGTCGGCCATGCTGGAGCGAGCGTGGGCGTCGATTCGCAGCAGGCGCGCGGCCAGGCGCAGGAAGATCCAGTTCGGGAGAGCGAGCAGGCGCGGCATCGCACCCGGCGCCACCGCAGCCACCTGGGCTGGCTGGATGCCTGCCGCGGCCAGCGCGCCCAGCGCCTCGTGCTGCAGGGCGGCGAAGACCTGGCGGTAGCCGCGGTCCATCAACTCCGCCCGCAAGGGCAGGCCGGACAGGGCATTGACCGGGTTGTTCAGGTTCAGCAGCAACTTGCCCCATTGCACCGGGGCCAGATCCGGGTGCAGAACCAGCGGCAGGCCGGCCTTGGCGAAAATCGGCACCCACTGGCGCAGCGCCGGGTTGTCCTGCGCGGCCAGGGTGCCACCGGTGCCGCGGTGCAGGTGCCCGGGCCCGAGCGAGGCGACGTTGTACGGCACCATGCCCGCCATCCAGCACAGCCCGGGCGCCACAGCGCGGCCGCTTTCGGTGTTGCCCATGCCGTTCTGCAGCGACAGCACCGGTGTGCCGGGTGGCAAAGTGGCCGCCAGTTCGGACGCAGCCTGCCTGGTGGCACCGCATTTGACTGTCAGCAGCACCAAGTCCGGCCGCAGGCCGGCCGGAACGGCCTCGTGAAGTTGCAGCAAGGCGGGTGGCAAGGACTGATCACGCCCATCCTGATCGGTCAGCCGCAGGCCGTGCTCCGCCCAGCCGGCGAGCGTGCGCGGCCGGCCGACGAAATGCACTTCGGTGCCAGCTTGTTGCAGGCACCCTCCGACATACCCGCCGACGCTGCCGGCGCCCATCACGAGCACCGATCCGGCAGCGCTCAATGCTGTCCCGCTGGCTGCTTCAAATCGCGCACATGGGTCGGCCCGGCGTGACGCTCGATTTCGTCACGCAGATCGCGGCCCCAGCCGAGAGCAAACAGCGCCTCTGCCATCACGAACATCGGGCCGACGAGCAGGCCGACCAGGTCATCGACAAAGGCTGGCTTGCGGCCCTCGTAGAAGTGGCCGATGAACTGAAGCGCCCACCCCAGAATGAACGTGCCCAGACCCCGGGCCAGCCACTCGCCAGTGCTGCCGCCCGACACCTGGTGAGCCAGCGCCACCAGCCCCAGCGTGGCAGCGCTGACCGCCAATCCCAGGTCGAGGCGGCCCCGGGTCAGGTACCACGCCGTCACGAGGCCGCCGACCACCCAGGCCGGCGTGATCGCCCAGCCGCCGACAGGGAACACGGGCCTGGCCAACAGCACCCCGACTGCGAAGATGATCATCGGGATGCCGACGAAATGGGTCGCGATGTTGCGGCGGTCGCGGTGGTAGTGGGCGTATTGGGTGAGCAGGTCGATCGCGTTGCGCATGGTGTGGGGACTCCGGCCCGGGGCAATGAAAAGTCTGGCCATTTCCGCTCATCCCAGGGCCCGCGAACGATCCGGACATTCCCTGAGGAGCCCCCGCCTAAAATCGCCCGGCAACCCAGGAAGACCCGATGAGCATCAAAAGCGACAAGTGGATCCGCCGCATGGCGCAAGAGCACGGCATGATCGAGCCGTTCGAGCCCGGACAGGTGCGCCAGGCGCCGGACGGCCACAAGATCGTCAGCTACGGCACGTCCAGCTATGGCTACGACATCCGCTGCGCACGCGAGTTCAAGATCTTCACCAACATCCATTCGACGGTGGTGGACCCCAAGAACTTCGACGAGAAGAGTTTTGTCGACATCGAGGGCGACTCCTGCATCATCCCGCCCAACAGCTTCGCACTGGCCCGCACGGTTGAGTACTTCCGCATCCCGCGCAGCGTGCTGACCATATGCCTGGGCAAGAGCACCTATGCACGCTGCGGCATCATCGTCAACGTCACGCCTTTCGAGCCCGAGTGGGAGGGCTACGTGACCCTGGAGTTCAGCAACACCACCCCGCTGCCGGCCAAGATCTACGCGGGCGAGGGCTGTGCCCAGGTGCTGTTCTTCGAGAGCGACGAGGTCTGCGAGACCAGCTACAAGGACCGCGGCGGAAAGTACCAGGGCCAGACCGGCGTCACCTTGCCCAAGACCTGACGGGGCTTCGGATCTCGTCAGGAGGCGGCCACCCGACGACCGCAGCTCGAGCGGACCTCGGCCGGGCCTGCGGACTCGGCGCGGTTTCTCCCTGCTGATCGGTGGATCGGCAAGGCGGCCCCTCCTGCACCATCAGAGCATGGACTGGCCTTGTCGTGCCGGTCACCGGAGATTCCGATGCCGCAACGGCCCGCCGCCCACACCCACGCTGCCCAGCCCGCCACTGGGCATCGTGGTGTGACCACGCTGCCAAAGCCGTTGCCCTTTGGCACCTGGCCCGGTGGCAGCGAGCCGGTCTTGCAGGCCCTGGGCCGCTTCCGCGAACTCATGGCCAGCCAAGGCGAGGGTGTGCACATTGCGCGCATGTGCTTTGACAGGTTGTACGCCTTCGAGCGCATTGCCGCGGCCCATGCCACCAACCACGGCCCCTTGCGCGAGCTGGCGCTCCACCTGTTCCAGGCCTGCCACTACGGCGATCCGGCGCGGCACCACGACTAGCCGCACAATCGCCCGGTAAGCCGGGCCGTTGCCCGGCCTGGCAACGGGAGGGCGCGGCATGCGCTGGGATGGCAACCGCCAGAGTGACAACGTCGAAGACCGCCGTGGCGACGGGGGCGGGGGCGGCGGTGGCATTCGCATGGGTGGCCGTGGAATCAGCCTGGGCACCGTGGCCATCGCGCTGGTGGCCGGCTGGATCTTCGGCATCAACCCGCTGACTGTGCTGGGCTTGCTCAGCGGCGACCCCGGGGCCGGCGCGGCGGTTCAGGCCCCCGCCCAGGCCCCGCCGGCCAACGACCGGTTGGCGATGTTCGTTTCCACCGTGCTGGCTGACACGGAAGATGTGTGGGCCGAGCAGTTTCGTGCCGCCGGTGGCAGCTACGAGGCCCCCAAACTGGTGCTGTTCCGCGAGGGCACCCCCACGGCCTGCGGCGGCGGGCAGGCGGCGATGGGCCCGTTCTATTGCCCGGGTGACCGCAAGGTCTACATCGACCTGTCGTTCTACGACACCATGCGGCGCCAACTCGGCGCGCCGGGCGATTTCGCGCAGGCCTATGTGATTGCCCATGAGGTGGGCCACCATGTGCAGAACCTGATGGGCACCACGGACAAGGTCGACCGCCAGCGTGGCCGCCTGCCTGAGGTGCAGATGAACGCCCTGTCGGTGAGGGTGGAACTGCAGGCCGACTGCTACGCCGGGGTCTGGGCCCACCATGCGCAGAACGCCCGCCGGATCCTCGAAGCTGGCGACCTGGAGGAGGCGTTGAATGCCGCCTCGCGTATTGGTGACGATGCATTGCAGCGCCAGTCCCAGGGCAGGGTGGTGCCCGAGAGCTTCACCCACGGCAGCAGTGCGCAGCGGGTGAACTGGTTCAAGCGGGGCATGGAGGCTGGCCGCGTGGCCGATTGCGACACGTTCCGCAGCCGTTCGCTGTGAACTGGGCCTGGCCTCACCGCCGAGCCGGCGCTCAGCCGGCGTGGGGCGGCCCGGCGCTCGGCTGAGATGCCTTCTCCACTGCCCCGAGCCAGTCGCATCGCAACTGGCCGTGGTGGTGCAGCGCACGGCGCAGGGCCACGTACTGATGTGGGGCGAAGAACAGCGCCACACAGGCCAGCACGGCCCAGGGGTGGTCTAGCACGGCCATCGCCGGCGCGCCCATCCAGCCCACCAGCCACAGCGTCAGCACCGCGTCACAGGTGTGGTACTCCATGGGTTGGTCGGCACGGTGGGCCACCTGCCAGGCTTTCATCGCAGCCAGTTGGGCGAGGGTCATGGTGATCTCCCGACGCGTCAGGCCCCAATAGTACAGGGAGGCGTCAGTTTGGTGTCAGGTTTGAAATCCGAGAGTGACAGGCGACACTCCAGGCAGGAGCGCACCGTATGCCAGACACCCGGTCACCCGAACCCTTCGCGCGCCGCGCCGGCCCTGCCCACGCCCGCATGGCCGCCTTGGCCGAACGAGGCAAGGTGGTCTCTGCCGCCGACGCGGTGCTGCTGATACGCGACGGTGACATGCTGGCCACCGGCGGCTTCGTCGGCATCGGCTTCCCGGAGAACCTGGCTGTGGCGCTGGAGAAGCGCTTTGTCGACACCGGTGCGCCACACCGCCTGGGCCTCGTCTACGCCGCCGGCCAGGGCGACGGCCGGGAGCGTGGACTGAATCACCTGGGCCATGCCGGCCTCGTGGCCAAGGTCATCGGTGGCCACTGGGGCCTGGTGCCCAAGCTGCAGGCTCTGGCCGTGGCCGGCGA
>CAYJEC010000091.1:0-478 GCA_964369025.1 uncultured Ideonella sp.
CGAGCGTCAGCGGGAAACAGAGGGGACCTACGAATAGACGGTCTGGAGCATACCTACAAGACGCATGGTACACCCTGGGCGGCCCGGGCGCCATCACGAAGGGCTTTGGGCAGGCCCGGGTAGGGCCAGGTTGTCGTGTTCACCCCACCCAGCGCAGCAACTGCGCGGCCACGTCGGGGTGGCTCAGCAAGGCCATGTGGTTGATGCCTTGCCCGACCCACTGGCGGTCTTCGGCGAAAGCCAGAACCCGCGCCGGATCGGGGTGGCGGCCCAAGGCACTGTCCAGAGGCACCAGGCCGTCACCGAGCAGGCGGTCCTTCAGGTCGCCAGGCACCTCGCCGGTGGTGGTGGCGACGGCGTAGCAACGCATGCCGTCGGGCAGCGGCACCGGCACGCGCCGGTCGGCACCACGGGCGAACCGGTCGCGACCGACCCAATCCTCGTCCAGCACGTTGCCGTGCAGCAAATCGGGCAGCGG
>CAYJEC010000091.1:488-9431 GCA_964369025.1 uncultured Ideonella sp.
CCGTGCCGCAACTCGGTGATGCCGGCACTGCGCACCTTGCCCAGGCGGGCAAACGGCGCGGCGTAGGGCGTGGCCCCCAGCAGGATGTCGATCCAGTTTCCAGCCCGCTCCAGCGGGGCCCCATGGTGCGGCGTGCCGAGGAAGACGATCTGGTTCACACGAGATGGCCAGTGCATCCCTGCCAGGCGAGCCTGGTGAACCGCGCTGCGCGCCAGCAAACCGCCCATGCTGTGGCACAGCAGTGTCACGCGCTCCAGCGGCACCGGCCAGGCGGCGACCAGTTGCTCCAGTTGCCCGGCCAGCGCGCGGCCGTTCAGCGACACATGCAAACCCGTGTTGTAGTGCAGATAGACGGGTGTGGCACCGCGCTCGCGAGCCAGCATCGCGCCATGGTCATGGCCGTCGCGCAGCCACTGCAGGTCATTCATGCACAGGCCGTGGGCCAGCAACAACAGGTGGCCGGTGGCGCCGGGCAGCCGCTGCGCCAAGGCGGCGGGCTCGATCGGCAGGGGCAGGCCCCCGCTTTTGAACGCCATGGTCAACGCCAGCGGGTTGCCGCTCTCGGCGAGGTAGTCGCCCAGAACGCCGTTCAGAGCGGCGACGATGGCTTCGCGTTCGCGGCGCGGCGGCACATCGTCTGCACCGTCCTCCACCGGGCCGAGGGCCGGTGCCAGCACCGCCAGCAACGCATCCAGGCTGCCACCGACGATCTGGGTGACACCGCGGATCGAGCGGTAAACCAAGCCGGTGATGCCGCGGGTTCGGCCGTCGGCTGCGGGCTGGCCGATCACCGGCACGCGGGCGATGCGCTCGTGCACCGCCTCGACCAGGTTGGCCAGCCCGGTGGTGGCGTCGGTGGCCAGGCGTGCCGCGCCGCGCAGGTCGTTCAGCGGGGTGGCGATGTCAGCGGCCCTCCGATCCTTTGAGATCACCGAGTGTGCCGCATTCAGGGTTCACCGTCCCAGTAGTCGAGGCTGGCGGCGCTGCGCTGTATCGCGTCGAAGCCCGCAGCGCCGGAAGGCCCGGCCATCGCCAGGTACTTGCCGGAATCCGGGTACTCGACGATCTCGGGCGTTTCGCGCGTGCTGACCGACAGGTAGGTCAGCGGCGCACCCGAGCTGTTGATGATCTGGTGCGGGTACTCGGGCCCCGGTGGGATGAAGACCACGTCGCCAGTTCGCAGCGGCAGCATCTCGCCGGCCACCCGCAGCGTGCCGGAGCCGGAGAGCACCACGAACAACTCCTCCTGTGCGTGGTGAAAGTGATAAGGGCACGACCGCTTGCCGGGCGGCACGGTGTCGATCGACGCACCGAGCCCGTGCGCGGCGGTGCCGGTGGCCAGCCGCGCGGTCATGCTGTCGTACAGCGGTTCGCGAACCTGATGCTCGCGTGGCACCTCGTGCAGGTTGCGGATCAGGCGTGAGGCCAACGCGGCAGCGGTGTCGTTCATGGGGCCATGGTGCCAGTTTCCGGCACCGGGTGCCCAACCTCACGCGGCCAGCGCCGGGCCGCCCCAAGCGGCTGCGTGACCCGCTCGGCGGGTGGGGGCGCGTACCCGCGACACCGGGTGCCCCAATTCACCTGCGGAAGCGGCTGGCTCGGACCAGAGAAACCCGGTAGGCCGCATCGTCGTCGACCTGCGATTGCACGGTCACGACATGGCGCTTCTTCGGATCCAGCACGAACAGGCCCAGGCACTCTGTGGCGGAATCGTCGGATGGCGGCACGCGGACGCCGCGCTCTGGATCCAGGTCGCGCACCGAGCGCACGCCGATGAACAGCGCCACCTCCGGAAGGAAGTCGCGGCCGCGCACCCGCAAGACAGCGAGCGCGGGCTCGTCCAGGTCCTCTGCGCTGATCTCCCAGACGTCGGTCGATTTCAGCGCGGTGGTCTTCCAGCCATAGCTGTTCTCGTAGAGGTTCTGCGTCAGCGAGCCCATGTCGGGGTTGACGCGGCCATCGCGATTGACCCAGACCGTGGTCCGTATGCCGGTGAGGTGGGTCTGCACCACCAACCGGGAACTGCGGTTCGGCTCCAGCACTCCGCTGGAGCCGGAGTCCAGCGGCAGTTCCTTCACATCGGCGGCTCGGGCGGGCCCGGCCCAACCGACGGCACACGCGAGGACCAGCCGGCGACGCACGCTGTCCATGGGCTACTCCTGGTAGTACTTGATCTGGTACTGCCCGCTCGCCGCGCGGCCATCGTCGCTGGTGACGATGATGGCGATGTCGCGCCCACCGTCGGCCGACTTGGTGGAGCGGCTGAAGGTGGCCAGAGCGCGGCCGCCGGCGTCGCCTTCAGCGTCCGACGACGCCACCACGCTGAAGCTGGGCCGGGCATCGGCCTGCATCGGCGTGAACGAGCCCTTGGGCAGGTAGCGAACGATCAAGACCTTCGGCTTGAACTCGGTCGAGGTGACGAGCACCTTCACCTTGTCGTTGACCTTCGCGCCCAGGAACGAACCGGTGACCTGGTTGGGGGGGTTGATCAGGTCGGCCACTGCGGTGCCCGGTTGGTCCTGGGGCGAGCCGGCTTCCAGCAAGGACACGGTCAACTCGTCCTGGGCCTCCTCCTTCTGCCGGTCGACCTCCTTGGCCATCAGCGGGTTCAGCTTGCTCAGCAGCGAGCCGAGTTGCCCGCCCTGCCCGTCGGCGGATTTGGCCTGCCGCTCTTCCTCCTTGGCGGCGCCCTTGTCGATACTGCCCTTCAACGCTGTGAGCCGCTGCAGCTCGGCCAGGCCGGCCACCTTCAGCGTCACCTGCCGGCCGTAGACGTTCTTGCGCGCCTCACCCAGCACGCGGGTGTAGACCGTGCCGGCGTCCTCGATGCGGGTGGCGAAGGTGGCCGGCGTGTCGTAGCCACCCTTGGGTGCCTCCCAGGCCGGCGTCTGGGCAAACAGCTGCGTGGCGAAGCTGGCGGCGAGCAGCACTGCTGCAAAGCGAGGCGTGGCGTGCATGGGAGGAACCTTCCGGGCAAAGTGGGCTACACATCCCTACGCCGCAGTTGGACTCAGAAAGGCTCACCGGCCTGGGCGACAAGCGCCCCGGGTCAGACGTCGAACAGTTCGGGTTGGGGCACCAGCTCGACAAAGGCGGCTTCGCCAAGGCGGCGGCGCGCATGCGCCTTGCCGACGCGCCTGACCACCTGGGTGACCAGCGCCGACAAATCCTCAGCCGGCGTGGAAGCGCCCGGTGTACCGGGCAGCGCACCCAGCAACTCGGCAGCCACACGGCGCGCCTCCTCGTCGCCCAGCAGGCGATCGAGCACGGTGCACAGGCTGGCGACCACCGCGGATTCGCTGGAGACCTCGTCGAGCAACTGTGCGGCGCGGACCAGGCTGTCGCTGTCCACCCCGTGTTCACAGAGCACACTCAGCGCCGGGCCGACGGCCAGCAGGCTGTGGTCGTGGCCCGCAGCGTGGCGGGCCAGCTCGGCCACCATGCGCACAAAGCGCGAACGTTCGTCGTGCGAGGGGTGGCGCGGCAAGGCGCGGCAAGGCAAGGACTGGATGCCTTGCGATTGACCGCCGGGCGCGAGCAGCAGCAGATCCACACGCCAGGGTGCGACGCTGCTGGCAGATGGCCCGAGCAAGCGGGCCACCACGGGGCCGGCCCGGTAGGCGGGCAGGTCCCGGGTGCCCAGCCAGCCGTCGTTCAACGGCCGCTGGAGCAGGGCGGGGGCAGACGTGGGCTCATCGCTCACGCTGCACTCCCGATCAGCCGCGCTTGGCCTTCGCAGCCTTGGTGACCGAAGTGGACACGGCTGTGAAGTTGGCTTCGGCGGCGTCGGTGGCCTGGCGCGTGGCCTTCTGCAGGCTGTCGAACGCGTTGTTGGCGGTGGCGATGGCCGACTTGAACAGGGCCACGCCGCTGCCGGTACCTTCCGGTGCGTTCTTGCTGGCAGCGTCGACAGCGGCCATGAACGAGGATTGCAGGCCGGCGACTTGCTCGGCAGCGAACTTCTCGAAATCGGCCTTGCCGGCGGTGGCGATGGCATAGACCTGCTTGCCATAGGCGGCCGACTTCTCGGCGGCGCCCTGCATCAGGCTGGTTTGCAGGGCCAGCAGGGCCTGCGGATCCTTGGCAGCCAGCACGGCTTGGCTGGCTTCAGCGGCTTCGCCCAGGCTGGCCTTGGCGGCTTGCAGGTTCAGGGCAGTGATCTGCTCCACGCCTTCGAAGGCCTTGGCGCCCAGGCCCAGCATGACGTCGAGGTTGGCTTGTTGGGTGGCGGTGAAATCAGCGGTATTCAGCATGGTGTGCTCCAGGGAGGTTGAGTAGGGAACCGAAAGTTTTTGCTGCACTGCAACATGACCTCAGTCTACTCTTCGTCCAGCGCATTGCAAGCGGAATTTGCTGCACCGCACCATTCTAGGCGGGAGCACCTAATGCGGGGCGCCTCGCCACTCAGCCTGCGTCGGGGCCACCCCTCTCGATGGCCCGCTTCACGAGATCAGCCATCGCTGCAGCCTCGTCAGTGGATTCCTGCTTCAGCCCTTGCACCGTGCCAAGCCGGTCTGGCAGGGCCTCGTCCTGGCTGGCCTTGAGCTTGCCTTCGAGCCGGTCGATGGGGATCTCGATGCCGACGATCGCGCCCAGGAACCTGTCGATGAACTGGGTCGGGGCGTCGCCAACCCGCCACGGCACCGCGCGTCGGGCCTCTTGATGGTCTGTCAGCCGGTTCAACATGTCGAGCAACCCATCGCGGTCATGAACCGCCGTCGCCACGCCATGAGCATGCGCCACCACGTAGTTCCAGGTGGGAACCACCTGGCCGTGTTCCGCCTTGCTCGGATACCAGCCTGGTGTGATGTAGGCCTGGGGCCCACGGAACATCACCACCGAGGGCGTGTCCGGGCCGAGTTCTTGCCAGACGGTATTGGCACGCGAGACATGGCCGATCAAGGTGCCGAGCGGCCCCCGGCCGCGATCCAGGAAGAACGGCACATGGTTCGCAACGAGGCCGCCGCGGCCCTGGCACACCCAGGCGCCCAGCGGGTGACGCGCCATGAGCGAGAACTGGGCCTCACGGTCGGCCAGTTGGTGCAGCGGGTTGACGTACATGGGAGCCTCTTCAGAATCCGGTGAGAGCGTGGCGCACCAGCAGCACCGACAGCACCATCATGGTCACACCGATCAGGCTGTCCAGCACCTGCCAGGCCCTGGGCCGGCCGAACCACGGTGCCAGCCACCGGGCGCCAAAGCCGAGAAGCGCAAACCAGGCCAGGCTGGCACTGCCGGCCCCGGCGACGAACCAGCCGCGCAGCGGCTCCGGTTGCTGTGCGCCGATGCTGCCCACCAGCAGCACCGTGTCAAGGTAGACATGGGGGTTGAGCAGTGTGAAGGCCGCCGCCTGCGCCAGTGCAGCGCCACGCCCCAGACCCCCGCCTCCAGTTGCCGCTGTCAGTTGATGCGCCTGCCGTGCGCGGCGCAGGGCCTGCCACCCGTAAGCCGCCAAGAAGGCGGCGCCAGCCAACGCCAGGGCCCGCGCCAGCCCAGGGTTCTGCCCAAGAGCCTCGGCCATCCCCAGGACACCGGCGGCCATGAGAACAGCATCCGCCGCCGCGCAGAACAACACCACGCTGCCCACGTGTTCGCGGCGCAGGCCCTGCCGCAACACGAAAGCGTTCTGCGCGCCGATGGCCACGATGAGCCCGAAGCTCAGCGCCAGGCCTTGGGCGAACGCCGGGAAGGCGAGCGAAGCGATGGAGGTCAGCGTCATGATGTGGCGAGCTTGCCATCCGCCCACGATGAAGACAAACTAAGTTCACTAACGCGGATGTAGGAAAACTGATCCATGCTGGACTATCCGGCGCTGGCAGCCCTGGCGGCTGTCATTCGAGAGGGCAGCTTCGAGCGCGCAGCGCTCGCGCTTCACGTGACACCTTCTGCCGTGTCCCAGCGCATCCGGCTCCTGGAAGAGCGCGTGGGCTGTGCGCTGGTGGTGCGCGGGCAGCCTTGCCAGGCCACCGACACCGGCCGGCGCCTGTGCCAGCACGTGGACCGGGTGCGGCTGCTGGAGCAGGAACTGCAAGGCGCGCTGCCGGCTCTGGCGCCTGAGGGCATTGCCAGGGTGGCGCTGCCGATCGCGGTGAACGCCGACAGCCTGGCCACCTGGTTCGCCCCAGCCCTGGCAGCCTTCGCGGCCGACGCGCCGGTGCTGGTGGAGGTGGCGGTGGACGACCAGGACCACACCGCCGCCTGGTTGCGCAATGGCACCGTGCTGGCTGCCGTGACAGGCCACGCCCGCCCTGCCACAGGCTGCAACAGCCGGCCGTTGGGTGCCATGCGCTACCTCGCCGCCGCCAGCCCGGCCTTCGTGGCACGCCATTTCGCCAGCGGCGTCGGCGCGGGCAGCCTGGCGCAGGCGCCCAGCCTGGTCTTCAACACCAAGGACGATCTGCAGGCCCGCTGGGTGCGGCGCCTGTGCCACCGGCATGTGGATCTGCCCCGGCACACCCTGCCCTCGTCCCAGGCCTTCGTCACCGCCGCATTGGCCGGCATGGGTTGGGGCCTGCAACCCCAGGTGCTGATCGATTCCCACCTGGCAGATGGCTCGCTCGTCGAATTGGTGCCCCACACCCCGCTGGATGTGCCGCTGTACTGGCAGCACACGCGTGCGGCATCTGCCCTGCTCGACGGTTTGAGCCGCGCGGTGGTGGCCGCAGCCAGCCGCGCGCTGGCGGCCCCCTAGGAGGCTGTCGGGTCAGACCCTGGCCAGCACCGGCGCCAACGCCACGCCGGTGTGTGTGCCGGCGCGCACCACGCCTTCGGGAGAATCCGCGCACACCACACGCCCACCGGCACCGCCACCTTCCGGCCCCAGGTCGATGACCCAGTCGGCCTCGGCGATCACATCCAGGTCGTGCTCGATGACCACCACGCTGTGGCCGCCGTCGACCAGGCGGTGCAGCACGTGGATCAGCTTCTCCACGTCGGCCATGTGCAGGCCCACGGTGGGCTCGTCCAGCACGTAGAGCGTGTGCGGCGGCTTCTGGCCGCGGCGGGTGACGTCGTCGCGCACCTTGCTCAGCTCGGTGACCAGCTTGATGCGTTGGGCCTCGCCGCCAGACAGTGTGGGCGACGGCTGGCCCAGGGTCAGGTAGCCCAGGCCCACATCCTTCAGTAGCTGCAGCGGGTGCGCGATGCCCGGCATGCTGGCGAAGAAGTCGACCGCCTCGTCGACCTCCATGCGCAGCACATCCCCGATGCTCTTGCCGCGCCAGCTCACCGCCAGGGTCTCGGGGTTGAAGCGCTGGCCATGACATTGATCGCACGGCACCTTCACGTCCGGCAGGAAGCTCATCTCGATGGTGCGCATGCCCTGCCCCTCGCAGCCCGGGCAGCGGCCCTGGCCGGTGTTGAAGGAGAAGCGGGCAGCCGCGTAGCCGCGGGCCTTGGCCTCCAGCGTTTCGGTGAAGAGCCGGCGGATCGGATCCCAGAAGCCGATGTAGGTGGCCGGGCACGAGCGCGGGGTCTTGCCGATCGGCGTCTGGTCCACCTCCAGAACCCGGTCCACCGTGCCCCAGCCGCTGAGCGCCGCACAGCCAGCCAGCATCACCGCGCTGGCCGCGGCCTCGTCGGGCTTGCGGCCCTTGGCTGCGACCAGCGCCGCCACGTTGGCCAGCAGCACGTCGCGCGCGAGCGTGCTCTTGCCGGAGCCGCTGACCCCGGTGACAGCCACCAGCCTCTGCAGCGGAATGGTCACATCCACCGCCTGAAGGTTGTGCAGGTTCGCGCCGCGCAGGTCCATGGCCGGTGTGCTGGCGCTCACCGCGCGCCGAGGATGCAAGGGGTGCTTCAGCGGATGGGCCAGGAAGCGGCCGGTGAGCGAGTCGGGCCGGGCCGACAGATCGGCCGCCGAGCCCTCGGCCACGAGGCGCCCGCCGCGTTTGCCGGCGCCCGGGCCGATGTCGATGATGTGGTCGGCGCGACGGATGGTGTCTTCGTCGTGCTCTACCACCACCAGCGTGTTGCCCTTCTCGCTGAGGTTGTGCAGGGCCTTCAGCAGGATGCCGTTGTCGCGCGGGTGCAGGCCGATGGTCGGTTCGTCCAGCACGTAGCACACGCCCTGCAGGTTGCTGCCCAGTTGCGCTGCCAGCCGGATGCGCTGGGCCTCGCCGCCGGACAAGGTGGGCGCCGCACGGTCCAGCGTCAGGTAGCCGAGGCCCACCTCCTCGAGGAACTCGAGCCGGTTGCGGATCTCGGTGACCACATCGCGGGCGATGCCGGCCTCGCGGCCTTCGAGCTTCAGGCCCTCGATCCAGCCGCGGGTCTCGTGCACCGACCAGGCGGCCACCTCCTGGATGGCGCGCTCGGCGAAGGTCACCGCTCGCGAGGCGCCGTTCAGCCGGGCGCCGGAACAATCCGGGCAGGGCTCGCCGGCCACGCCTTCGACATCCGGCTCGTCGCTCGGGAAGCTCTGCTCCCGGCCCTTGTCGTCGTCGTCGCGCTTGGAGTCGTCGAAGGCCTTGCGCTGCTCGCGGGTCAGCGCCAGCCCCGTGCCCACGCAGGTGGTGCACCAGCCGTGCTTGCTGTTGTAGCTGAACATGCGCGGGTCCAGCTCGGGGTAGCTGGTGCCGCAGGTCGGGCAGGCCCGCTTGGTGGAGAACACCGTCACCGCGCCGATGCGCGCGGTGCTGCCGCCGGCCGCCATGGTGCCAGCCAGGCCGTCCAGCGGGTGCAGCAGGTGCATCACGCCCTTGCCCAGGTCCAGCGCCTGGGCCAGCAGCATGCGCAGCTCGGCCTCGTTGGCGGCGCTGACGATCAGGTCGCCCACCGGCAACTCCAGCGTGTGCTCCTTGAAGCGGTCCAGCCGTGGCCACGGATCCACCGGCAGGAACTCGCCGTCGACGCGCAGGTGGGTGTGGCCGCGCGCCTTGGCCCACTTGGCCAGATCGGTGTAGACGCCTTTGCGGTTCACCACCAACGGAGCCAACAGGCCCA
>CAYJEC010000092.1:0-9428 GCA_964369025.1 uncultured Ideonella sp.
CGCGTTCCCCGGCATCAACTCCACCTGGGACGCCGAGGCCGGCGAGGTCTTGTCGGCGATTGCGCGCGAGGAAGACATGAACGGCCGCATCCGTCGTAACGTGATGGATACACGGCGTGCCTTGAGCTTCATGATGCGCAGCCGCATGCTCAATGCCGAGCAGTTCGAGGAGGCGCGGCAGATCCTGCGCGACATCGACTCGCTCGACTCGCACACGACCTTCCTGTTCGACAAGATCAACTTCCTGATGGACGCCACCGTCGGCTTCATCAACATCAACCAGAACAAGATCATCAAGATCTTCTCGGTGGCCTCCGTGGCATTGCTGCCGCCGACGCTGATCGCCAGCGTGTACGGCATGAACTTCGCCCACATGCCCGAGCTGGGCCAACCCTGGGGTTACCCCTTCGCCCTGGGCCTCATGGTGGCTTCGGTGGCGGCGCCACTGATCTACTTTCGCCGCAAGGGCTGGATGCGGTGATTGGTTCCCCGGGGCTGGCTTCAAGAGCCAGAACGGTGGGCTATGCGCTGCTGCCGAGCCGGCGTTTCAGCCAACGCATCAACGCGCCGAGCACAGGCAGTTTCTCGTAAAGTTCCTCGGCGGCGTCCCAGTAGTCGCGGTGAAGGTCGATCCGGCCGTCGGGGGCGAAGTGAAGGTGGCTGGCGCCATGGATGCGCATGGCCCTGGCGCGCAGCGTGAAATGGAAATCCCATGTCAGCACGCAATCGGGGCCGCCTCCGATGGCCTGCCGAATGACGAATCGTGGGTCACCCAGGGCGTCGAACATGTGGGAGAAGATGCGGCGCATCGGTTCGATGCCGGCCACCTCGTTGAACGGGTCCTTGAAGCGGGCGCCCTCCGAGTAGTAGCTCTCCCAGCGCGCGAGGTCGGCCGGCGCGAGTTGCTCGAACAGCGCGATCACGCGGTCGATGTGGGGCTCGGGGTGGCGCATTGTCATCGCCCGCTCACAGCCCGGTGGCGCGACGCACCACCGATTCATACAGGCCGGTGGGCAGGCAGCTCAGGGCCTTCAGCCACAGAGTGAACCGGCGCGGAAAGTGCAGCTCGAAATCGCCGCGGGCCCACCCGCGCAGCATGGCCTCGGCGGCCTGTGCGGGCGTGATCAGACCGGGCATGCGGAAGTCATTGCCGGCCGTCAGCGGCGTCTCGACGAAGCCCGGGTTGACCACCGAGATGCCCAGCCCCAGCGGTGCCAGATCCAGATGAAGCGACTGGGCCAGATGGATCAAGGCGGCCTTGGTGGGCCCATAGGCCAGTGCCTTGGGCAGGGCGCGGTAACCGGCCACGCTGGCCACCAGGCTCAGGTGGGCCGGCTGGCCGGCGGCGGCCTGCGCGCGCAGCGCGGGCAGCACCGCACCCACCACGTGCAGCGCGCCGACCACGTTGACCTGCTGGTGGTGAAGCATCACGTCGAGATCGAACTCGGTGGCACGCATGGGCTGGTAGACGCCGGCACAGTACAGCACCAGATCGAGCCGGCCGTGACGCGCTTGCACGGCGTCGGCGGCCGCCTTCACGGCCTGGCGGTCGGTCGCATCCAGCGGCAGCGCCTCGCTGCCAGGGTGCGTGGCAGCGAACGCGTTCAGGCCGGCGGCGCCGCGCGCCGAGACGATCACCGTCGCGCCCTTTGCATGCAGCGCTTCGGCGAGTGCGCGGCCGATGCCGGTGGAGGCGCCTACCAGCCAGGCGACGCGGCCGCGCCAGTCGGTGATCGGGGGGTTCAGGGGCATGATGGGGTCAGGGCTTGTAGAACGAGAGTGTCACCTCGCCCAGGCGGATGCCGAACTTGCTCATCACCGCCTTGTTCAGCATGACCTTGTCGTCCATCAGGTACATCCAGTCGTCGAACTGCACTTCCCAGACCTTGCCGTCCACAGGCAGGGCCAGGGTGTAGCGCCAGTTGAGCGCGTTGCCGCGTGCCTGACCGATGGCGCTGCCGACCACGTCGTCTGCGCGGCCGCTGTACTGGCCGTCGGCGCCGCGCGTCAGCCTCCAGACTCGGCGCTGCGTGCTGCCGTCGCTGTAGCGGAAGTCCTCCTCCAGCACCCCCTCGTCGCCCGACCACCGCCCGTTGAGGGCCACGGTGAATCGTTTGACAACCTTTCCCGAGCGGTCGGTGAACAACCCGTGGGCAGTCATCGGGCCATTGAAGTACTGGCGCAGGTCGAGGGTCGGCGTCTCGTTGGCGTAGTCGGCCGGCGTCGGGCCAGCGCACCCCGACAGGGTCAGCATGACCGCGAGGGCCGCCGCGGCGGCCCAGCGTGAGGGCAAGGGAGTCATCGTGGGTGTTCCTTTCGAATCCACTGTCGCCACAGGGCCAGCAGGGCCAGGGCCTTCAAGGCGCAGGGCAGCGCGGCGTAGACCAGGGACAAGGCCAGGCCGCTGCTGTCGTCCGTGCGCCCGGGTTGGTAGCCCAGCGCCTGAAGCAGCGGCAGGGCCAGGCCAGCGGCCATGGCGAGATTGAGCTTGGTGGCGGCGTTCCACCAGCCAAAGGCAACGCCTTCGTCTTGGACCGGGCTGTCGCGCAGCAGCCCGGCGAGCAGTGCTGGAGGCACGCAAAGGTCTGCCCCCAGCGCGGCACCACTGGCCACGCAGACGGCAGCAAACCAAAGCCCGTCGCCAGCCCCCAAGGCCACCGCACCCACAAAAGCCAGGATCGACAGGGCCATTCCCAGCGCCCAGCCTTGGGCCAGCCCGATGCGTGCGACGACCCGCACCCAGATTGGAAGTGAGAGCGCGGCGGCGGCGAAGTAAAGGCCCAGCAGCAGCGGCTCGCCCTCGGGCCATTGCAGCCGGTCCCGGATGAAGAACAGCACCAGGGTCGCAGGCAGCGCGCTGGCCACGCCGTTGAGCAGGTAGATGCCGAGAAGCCGTCGAAACCGAGGCTCGCGCCAGGGTGCCCAGGGATGCGATGGCGGGGTGGTCGAGTGCGCCCGTGGGGGCGGCGGTGCGGCTGCCCATCCCAACAGACCGGCCGTGAGTGCTGCGGCCAGGGCGAGGCTGGCCGCCTGGACACCCAGCGTGCCCGGCAGCACGCTGGCCACGATCACCCCGACCAGGGCCGCGCCTTCGCGCCAAGACACGATCCGTGCTCGCTGCGACGCGTCACCCCCGAGCCGAGCGCCCCATGCCTGATGGAGCACAGACAGCCCGCTGTAGGCCACATAGCAAACCGCCAAGGCAGCGCCGCACCAGGCCAACAATGCCGACTGGCTGCGCACGGCGGGGAAGAACAATGCCTGGAAGGCGAGGGCCAGCACCGCTGCGGCCAGGACGGCGGCCAGCATCCTGGTGCGCCATGGTTGGCCCAGCAGGCGGTCCACCCCCAGGCCGATCAGCGGATCGGCCACGGCATCGGCGGCGCGCACCGTCAGCAGCAAGAAGCCCAGGCTGGCCAGCGGGACGCCGAACTCGCTGGCGTAGTAGTGGGGCAGCACCACATACAGAGGCAGTGCCACAAAGGCCAACGGCAACCCCATCAGCCCGTAAGCCAGCCCCTGTGATGCCGTGAGCCTGGACTCGAGCCCGGCGGCGCTCATGGCGCGAGGCCCAGCAACTGACGGCGCAACTCGGGCTCCGAGGTCCAAGGGGCCAGCCAGATGCCGAAGAACAAGCTGGCAAAGCGCGGGTCGCGAACCTCACCGGCCAGACGCCCGTTCACATGAAAGCGCGCCGAGGCCCCTGGCAACAGCGCGCCGGTGATGCGGTGGCCGGCCTCGACATCCGGGAACAGCGCCCGCATGGCGGCCAGCCAGCGGTTGGCGTCCGGCTCGGTCATCGGCCCTGCACGACGCATCTCGGTCAACGAACGTTCGGCGATGCGCGGGCCGCTGAGGGCCCGTGCGTATTCAATCTCCAGTGCCAGCGGCGAACGGTCGTGGGCGCTGGCAGCGACAGGCTCGGGAGCCCACAGGCGGATGTCGTAGATCGACAGGCCCAGGAACCGCAAGCGACCCTCGCCCTGCTTGACGATGGACCCGGCCTGGGGCCACTCGGCACGCAGCTCCGGCGGCGGGGCCGGCTGGGTACGTGCCACTGCTGCCCAGCCGAGCACCGGCAGTGCAAGGCAGTGGCGGCGCTTCATTTCCGCTGCAGTGTGAACTGCATGACGCTGGTGCTGCCGGCGTCGAAAGCGGCCTCGCAATAGGCGAGATAGAACTCCCAAAGGCGGATGAAGCGCTCGTCATAGCCCTGCTCGCGCACGGTGCCTTCGTGGGCCAGGAAGTCTTGCCGCCAGCGTCGCAGCGTCTCGGCATAGTCGGCACCGAAATCCAGCTCGGCAACCACCTCCAGGCCAGCCTGGGCGGCCGCAGCGCGGAACCCACTCGGGCTGGGCAGCAGGCCACCGGGAAAGATGTACTGCTGGATGAAATCGGTGCCGCGCACATAGCGCTCGAACAGGTCGTCGCGGATGGTGATCGACTGGATGCAGGCGCGGCCACCGGGCTTGAGCTTGTCGTGCACGCAGCGGAAGTAAGAGCCCCAGTAGGCGCGCCCCACGGCCTCGAACATCTCAATCGAGACGATGCCGTCGAAGCCGGCTTCAGGGACGTCGCGATAGTCCTGCAGGCGAAGATCGGCCCGGGCCGCCAGGCCTTGCTTCGACAGGCGGTCGGTGGCGTGGGCGAACTGCTCATCAGACAGCGTGACGCCCGTGACATGCAGACCGTGGTCGCGGGTCGCCAGTTCTGCCACGGCGCCCCAGCCACACCCGATCTCCAGCAGGCGTTGCCCGGGCTGAAGCTGGCATTCGTCGATGGCCCGCTGCATCTTGGCCACCTGCGCATGGGCCAGCGGTTGCGCCCGGTTGCCGGCAAACCAGGCGCTGGAGTAGTTCATCGTCTCATCAAGCCAGAGGCGGTAGAACGAGTTGCCCAGATCGTAGTGGGCCTGGATGTTCCGCCGGCTTCCGTGGCGCGAATTGCGGTTCAGCGCATGGCGCACCCGGTAGACCAGGGCACCCCACCAGCTGCCGTGGATCCCTCGCTCCAGTGCCTCGCGGTTGGCAAGGAACAGCCGAAGCAGCGACGCCAGGTCCGGCGAGCTCCATTGGCCGTCAACATAGGCCTCACCGAAGCCGACATCGCCAGAGCGCAGCACAGCGCCGAAGACCGCCCAGCTGTTCAGGCGCAGCCCCGCGTGCGGGGCGTCACCGGAGCCGAACTGCAGGGCTTGGCCGTCCGGGCATTGCAGCGTCAAGGTGCCGATCCGCAACTGTTTCAACAGGCCCAACGCGCTGCGGGCGGCCGCCGGGGCTGCAGGCAGGCGCACTTCAGTGTGGCGGGCAAGGGTGGACGTGTTCATGGGTTCACGGGGCCGGCGGAAGGATGCGGGGGCGAGCTCACCGGATGAAGCGGCGGCTCGGGTTTGCGGAAGAACGGAACGCCCCGCCACCACAGGCGCAGCGCCTGCCAGTGGATGCGAGCGACGACTCCCAGGCTCATCAGCGGCATGCGCAGCACGGCGCCGCGCAAGGCGGCCGAGTCCAGCGGCTGAAGCCGCCCGGAGACGCTGGTCAGCAACAACGGTCCGGCCTCGTCGTCGTGCTCGATGCGGGCGACAGTACGCAGCGGATGCCCGTCGTCGCCCTCGGTGCGCATGAAGCGGAAGCGGTATCGGCCTGTTGCGCGGCAGAAGGGCGACACATGGAAGACCTTGCGGGCCTGCAGTTCGCGGCCCCAGGCCAACTCGGGGCCGGCGAGCAGGTAGCAGTGACGCTCACCGAAGGTGTTGTTGACTTCCACCAGGACGGCGGCGAGTGACTTGTCCGTGCGGTGCGCATACCAGAAACTGACCGGCTTGAACGCGTGGCCCAGCATGCGCGGCAGGCAGTGCAGCCAGACCTCTCCAGTGGCATCGGCGATGCCCTCTCGCTGCAAGAGTTCGTCGAGCCAGGCCAGGCTGTCGGCGCGGCCATCGCCATGGTCCCGGTCATGAAACCCAACCCAGGCGAACCGGTTGCGCCTCAACGCGGGCTCGGGCCGATCGCGCAAGTGCCGCATCGGCAGCAGGAGGAAGAAGGTCGGGTAGGCGAAGTCGTTCCGGACCGGCCGCAGCCGGGTGTGACGCACTTCACCGACGCCGAGCAGCGCGCCGTTCATCAAGCCGCCTGGCGCCAGGCCGAATCCACCGACCAGCGCGCCTTCAGCGCGTCGACCACCGCCAAGCCCGAGGCGAGGCCGTCTTCGTGGAACCCGTAACGTGTCCAGGCTCCGCAAAACCACACGTGGCCGCGCCCTTGCAGGGACGGTACGCGGCGTTGGGCGGCCACGGCGGCTGTGTCGAACACAGGGTGAGCGTAGTCGAATTCGCCATGCACCGTTCCAGGATGCGGTTCGCGGATTGGGTTCAACGACACGATCACCGGTTGCGCACAGGGAAGCGGCTGCAGTTTGTTGAGCAGATAGTGCAGGCAGACCTCGCCGGTGTCGCTGGCAGCTGCTGGCCCCGCTCCTTCGTAGTTCCAGGCGGCCCAGGCCCGCGGGCGCCTGGGCAGCAGGCCGGCGTCGGTGTGAAGGACGGCGCGGTTCGGCTGCGTACGGATGGCGCCCAGCACGGCACGTTCATCTGGCGAGGCATCGGCCAGCAGGGCCAGGCTCTGAGGTGCGTGGCAGGCGAGCACCACCTCGTCGAAACGCTCGCTGCCGTGGTCGGTTTCGATCCAGACGCCAGCCGTGCCCCCGTCCACTCCGGGCGGTTGGCGCCGTACTGAACGAACTGGGTGGCTGCGGCGTGCATCAGGCAGTTGCGCCACCATCTTGTCCACATAGTGGCGGGAGCCGCCTTGCACGGTGAACCAGCGCGGGCGGTCGTTGACCTGCAGCAGGCCATGGTTGTGGCAGAAGCGGATCAGCGTGCCGACGGGAAAGTTCATCATCTGCGACGTGGGGCACGACCAGATGCTCCCGATCATCGGGAGGAAGTAGGCGTCCCGGAACATCGCGCCAAAGCGATGCTCCGCGAGGAAGTCGCCTACCGCTTGGGACAGCAGCGAGTCATCGCCCCGCTCGGCCATCGCAGTGGCCAGCCGGTTGAAGCGCAGGATGTCGGACAGCATGCCCCAGAAGCGCGGCGAGACAAGGTTGCGGCGCTGCGCGAACACCGACCCGAGGTCGCTGCCGCTCCACTCCAAGCCCAGGCGTGGCGCCTGGACGGAGAAGGACATGTCCGATGCGGCGGTGGCCACTCCCAGACGCTCGAACAGCCGGATCAGCTTGGGGTAGGTGCGTTCGTTGTAAACCAGGAACCCGGTGTCGACCCCAAAGGCTTGCCCATCCAGCGTCAGCTCGACCGTGTGCGCGTGGCCACCAAAGCGGGCATCGGCCTCGAACAGGGTGACGCTGGTCCCCGCAGTGTCATGAGCAAGGTGCCACGCAGCTGCCAGCCCGGCGACCCCCGAACCGACAACGGCCACTCGGCGCACGGCGGCGCTCAAAGGCGGCCCCGCACGAACGAAAGACAAGACAGCCGCGCAGCACCCGGAAACGAAGTAGGGAGGGAGGGAGGAGAAGCGCTTCCGGGCGACATCCAGACGGGCTGGAAAGCTGCGCGGCTGAAAGAAAACAGACGATCACGGATTGAGGCTGCCTGGGCCGGAAAGTTCCGACGCACTGAGAAGTGCAAGGCACCGCCATGGGGCTGGCAGGGCGCTGGCGACAGGGTGAGTGGCCTCATGGTTTGTCCTGGACAAGATGGCAGCAGAATTTGATGATGCGCTTGTTCGAGAAAAGGAGGAAGATTTGTCTAGGCCATGACTATACAGTATTAAACGTGACTGAGCAGTTTAAGTTGTGGGGCATAGCCGAGGTCGAGCGCCACACTGGCCTGGGCAAGGACACCTTGCGCGTCTGGGAGAGACGCTACGGCTTTCCATCTCCGGGCCGGGATGACCAAGGCCAGCGCTTCTATACGCAACCCGAGGTCGAACGGTTGCGGGTGATCGCCACGCTCCTGAGGGCCGGCCATCGGCCTGGGCGTGTGGTCACCTTGGAACACACCGCTTTGCTGGCCTTGCTGGATTCCGACAGTTCAGATCCTGTCGCGACAGCCGAACCGCCCAGTGCCCACCAGCCCTTGATCGATGCGGCCTTCGAGGCAACTTGCCGCCATGACGGCCTGGCCCTGCGGCGGCATCTGCAGCAGGCGCTGTCTCGCTTCGGGGTGGGCACGGCTGTGGTCGATGTGGTGGCGCCTTTGACCACGCGCGTGGGTCGCGCCTGGATCGAGGGTCAGATTCGCGTCGCTGGTGAGCACCTGTACACCGAGATGGTGCACGGTGTGCTGAGGCAGTCGTTGCTGGCGCTGCCCGAGCCCGACATCCGGACTGCCCGGCGGGTCCTGTTGACCACCTTGCCGGGTGAGCCGCACGGCCTGGGCCTGTTGATGGCCGAGGCCATGTGCACCCTGGAGGGGGCCAGTTGCGTCAACCTGGGGGTGCAGACACCGGTGGACGAGATCGTGGCCGCAGCACAGTGGCACCGCGCGGACGTGGTGGGCCTGAGCGCCACGGGCACCTTGCCGACGCGCTGGTTGCGGGAGGGGCTGACCCAGCTTCGCAACCGCCTGCCCGCCCACACAGCGGTGTGGCTGGGCGGCGCTGCGTCTGCTGGGCCGCGCGGCGTGCGCGGGGTACAGCGCGTGACCGACCTCAGAGCGATCGGGCCGGCTCTGGCCGCTTTGCTCAGCCCGCCGGACTCTGCGCTGCCGCCTTCGCCTTGATGGCGGCGATCTGTGCGTCCTGCGCAAGCTTGCGGTCGGCCGCCACCTTCTGGGCCGAAGGGCGCTCGCCGACCAACTTGATGTAGGGCTTCCAGTCGACGCCGCACTCAGCCAGCAGGTCCACGCCGTAGACCGACTTGGTGGCCATGGACACCAGAGGCAGTGAGACGAAGGCCGCGCAGTCGGCGCTGGTGAAAGTGTCGCCAGCGACATAGGGTGAGAACCTCGCCAGCCTCTTGAACGCGGCAATGTTCTTCTCCAGCAGCTTGCGGATGCGAGCCTGGCTCGATTCGCTCACCGTGCCACCGAAGAATGCCTGCGGGTACAACTCGCGCGCCACCAGTTCCAGGTGCAGTTCGACAAAGGTGGTCAACTCGCGCACCTTGGCAGCGCCCCAGGCGTCGGCGGGCACCAGGGCCGGGCTCGGGTAGGCCTCTTCGAGGTACTCGACGATCACCTCGCTCTCGCAGAGTGCGCCTTGGGGCGTGCGGATGAACGGCACCTTGCCCAGCGGCGACGCGGCAAGCGAGGTCTCATCCTTCATGCCCGTGGAGACGTACTCCTCGGTGAAGGGGATGCCTTTTTCAAGCAGCACCATCTTGACCTTGTTGTAGTAGTTCGAGACGGCGAAGCCGCACAGCGTGATCATGGGTGGTCTCCAGTAGGTTCCGGTGGCCCAAGTGTAGTG
>CAYJEC010000093.1:0-689 GCA_964369025.1 uncultured Ideonella sp.
GCCTGGCGCTGCTGCACATTGCCTACGAGCGCCTGGTCACCGGCATCCACAACGAAGACACCATCGAGCAGTACCGCATGAACGGCCGCAGGCTCGGCCGGCTGCTGTACCAGGGCCGCTGGTTCGACCCGCAGTGCCTGATGCTGCGCGAGACCGCCCAGCGCTGGGTGGCGCGCGCGGTGACCGGTGAGGTCACGCTGGAACTGCGCCGAGGCAACGACTACACGCTGCTGGACACCGTCAGCCCCAACCTGACCTACCAGCCCGAACGGCTGTCGATGGAAAAGGTCGAAGGTGCCTTCACACCCGCCGACCGCATCGGCCAGTTGACGATGCGCAACCTGGACATCCAGGACACGCGCGACAAGCTGGGCGTCTACACCCGAACCGGCCTGCTTGGCGCCGGCTCGGATGGCAGCATCCCGCTGCTGACCCAGTCGACGGACTAGCACTGACAATTTCGGCAAGAAAAAGGGGCCCAAGGGCCCCTTCTTTCTGGCTGAACCGCACAACTACTTGGCGGCATTCGGTTCCATGCCCTGAACAGGCTGACCTTCCTTCTCGTTCGAGCGGTCAAAGACCTGGGGCTTGCCGGAGACGAGCCAGACCTGGTACCCGCCAATTTGCCCGTCAGGCCGCCGCCTTCTTGGTAGCCGCCTTCTTGGCAGGCACCTTGGCCGCGCGCGGCT
>CAYJEC010000093.1:699-9371 GCA_964369025.1 uncultured Ideonella sp.
GAACTCGAAACCCACCTTGCCCTCCTTCGTGTCGTAGGACAGGTAGGCCTTGAACTTGCGGCGGGTCTTGTTGGAGACGAAGTTCTCCAGCAGGTCGGTCTTGCCGGTGGTCAGCAGCTTGTGGACCTGCTCGTGCGAGACCGGCTGGGTCAGGATGATCTTGCCGGTCTTGAAGTCGCAGGTCACATGGGCGCCCACCGCGTGCTCGCAGAGGTAGTTGCTGCCATGCTCGAAGACCCGGCCTTGGCACTTGGGGCAGGCGCCCAGGCTCTGCTGGGCGCTGAAGTCGACCGGCTCGCCCTCCTCCTGCGCCTTGGCGTCCTCGCCGAAATCGAACTCCAGCGTCCAGTTCTTGATCTCGTCGTCGAAGACCAGCTTCAACTCGGCGCTGAAAGGCCAGCCGGCCTTCGAGCGGAAGCCTTCCAGCGGGCCGATCTTCTTGTCGACGAGAAAGCGCTCGACCTCGGGCAATTCGAAGCTGCGGGCGCCGGGGATCTTGGTGATGCTGAACTCGCACGCGTCGCAGGTAAAGCGGCGGTAGTTCTCCTTCACCACGCCGCCACAGTTCGGGCACGGCGCCTTCAGCGTGGCGTAGTCGCCGGGGATGGTGTCGCGGTCGTACTCCTTGGCCTTCTTGACGATGCGTTCGGCCATCTTGGCGATGTCCTTCATGAACGCGCCGCGCGACAGCCGGCCATGCTCCATCTCGGCCAGTTGGTACTCCCAGTTGCCGGTCAGCTCGGGCTTGGTCAGGTCCTCCACGCCCAGGCCGCGCAACAGCGTCATCAGCTGGAAGGCCTTGGCAGTGGGAATCAGCTCGCGCCCCTCGCGATGCATGTACTTCTCGAGGATCAGGCCTTCGATCACCTGCGCCCGGGTGGCCGGTGTGCCCAGGCCCTTCTCGGCCATGGCCTCGCGGAACTCGTCGTCCTCGATCAGCTTGCCTGCGCCCTCCATCGCGCTCAACAGCGTGGCTTCGGTATAGCGCGCGGGCGGCTTGGTGACCAGGGCGACGATGTTGACACCCTCGTTGCTCACCGCCTCGTTGGGCTTGACGGGCACCAGGTTGGCGTCCTCGTCCTGGGCCTCCTTGCCGTAGACGGCGAGCCAGCCCGGGTTCACCAGCACCTTGCCGTTGGTCTGGAACTTGTGGGCTGCGACCTGCGTGATGCGGGTGGTGACCATGTACTCCGCGGGCGGGTAGAACACCGCCAGGAAGCGCTTGACCACCATGTCGTACAGCTTGGCTTCGGCCTCGCTCAGCGAACGCGGCGCTTGCAGCGTGGGGATGATGGCGAAGTGGTCCGAGACCTTGGCGTTGTCGAACACCCGCTTCAGCGGCTTCACATAGCCCTCGGCCAGGCCCTTGGCGGCATGTGGCGCCAGGGCCTTCAGCGGGCCCGGCAGGTCCTCGCTGGCGATCATCTTGAAGGTGTCCTTGACCACGGCCACGTAGTCCTCGGGCAGGTTGCGCGAGTCGGTCCGTGGGTAGGTCAGCACCTTGTGCTTTTCGTACAACGCCTGGGCCAGGCTCAGCGTGGTCTTGGCCGAGTAGCCGAAGCGCGAGTTGGCCTCGCGTTGCAGGGTCGTCAGGTCGTAGAGCAACGGGCTGCTCTGGTTGCTCGGCTTGGCCTCCTCGGTGACCGTGCCGGGCTGGCCGCGAACGGCATCCGCGATGGCTTTCGCCTCGGCCTCGTTCCAGAGGCGGTCAGCGCGCCGGTCCGGGTCGTCGGTCTTCTTGAAGGCGGGATCGAACCACTTGCCCTCGTAGTCGCCGGCAGACGCGCCGAAGCCCGCCTTGATCTCCCAGTAGTCGCGCGGGATGTGCTTGCGTATCTTCTCCTCGCGCTCGACGACGATGGACAGCGTGGGCGTCTGAACCCGGCCGACGGTGGTGAGGAAGAAGCCGCCATCTCGCGAGTTGAACGCCGTCATGGCCCGCGTGCCGTTGATACCGACCAGCCAGTCGGCCTCGCTGCGGCTGCGCGCCGCGTCGGCCAGGCCCAGCATCTGCTCGTCCGTGCGCAGGCCGTCGAAGCCGTCACGGATGGCCTGGGGCGTCATGCTCTGCAGCCACAGCCGGCGCACCGGCTTGTCGATCTTCTGCTTGGCACCACCGGCGTATTGCACGATCAGCCGGAAGATCAGTTCGCCCTCGCGTCCCGCGTCACAGGCGTTGATCAACTCGGTCACGTCCTTGCGCTTGACCAGCCGCACCACGGCCGTCAGGCGGGACTTGGCCTTGTCGATTGGCGCGAGGTCGAAATGTGGCGGCACCACCGGCAAGTGGGCGAAACTCCACTTGCCGCGCTTGACGTCGAACTCCTCGGGCGCCTTGATCTCCACCAGGTGGCCGACCGCCGAGGTGACCACGTAGCGGTCGTTCTCGAAATGGTCGGCCTCCTTCTCGAACTTGCCGGACACCGGGGTCAGTGCCCGCACGATGTCCTGCGCCACGCTGGGCTTCTCCGCGATGATCAGTGATTTGCTCATTTGTTTCGTCGTCTTGCCCGGGCCACGCCGGCCCATGCCTACAATTTGCCATCTCGCGCGCACACGCACCCATGTACGCATGTACACGCGTGCGCACACGCGCCCACAGATTCAATGTACCCAATGAAGCCCGTCAAGCAAGCCCGCCCTGCCCGAACCCCTGCTGCCACCTCAGCGCCCGAGGGCGGGGGGCGGCGCATCCAGGTCCGGCGCAGCGGGGTGCATGGCCGCGGGGTGTTCGCACTGCAAGCCATCGAGCCTGGCGAAACGCTGATCGAGTACATCGGCCAGGTCATCTCCTGGCAGGAGGCCCTGGACCGGCACCCGCACGATCCCAGCCAGCCCGACCACACGTTCTACTTCCAGCTCGACGACGGCCGGCAGGTCATCGACGCGCTCTACGGTGGCAACTCATCGCGGTGGATCAACCATGCCTGCGACCCGAATTGCGAGGCCGACGAGACCGACGGCCGCGTCTTCATCAAGGCCCTGCGGCCGATCGCGCCAGGCGAAGAGCTGTTCTACGATTACCGCCTGTCGATCGATGAGCGCATGACCCCGACGCTGAAGAAGCGCTTCGAGTGCCGCTGCGGCGCTGACACCTGCCGCGGTACGCTGCTGCTGCCCCGCCGGGCGGCCAAGAGTGGCGCGCGCCGCCGCGAGGCCTGAGTGGAATCCTTGCGCCTGAGCCCCGAACGAGCCCACGGCGCTGCGGGCTCGCACCATGCCGGCGCGTGGGGCACACAGGCCCTTTGGGAGGCACTGAACCCGCTGCTACCGGGCCTGTCGATCGAGGTGGTGGACCGTCTGCCCTCGACCAATGCGACCTTGGTCGAGCGCCTGCGCGAAGCATCGCGCAGCGCCCGCGACAGCCACGGCCGTGGATTGCGGGCCGACGACCTTCGGCCCACGATGCTGGTGGCGATCGAGCAGACCCAGGGGCGCGGCCGGCTGGGGCGCAACTGGCTGGCCGGGGCCGACACGTCGCTGACCTTCTCGCTCAGCATGCCGATGGCGCGGGCAGACTGGTCCGGCCTGTCGCTGGCGGTCGGCGTGGCGTTGGCCGGCGCACTCGACCCGAGCGGCCACCGCATCGGCCTGAAGTGGCCCAACGACCTGTGGCTTCGCCAGTCCGGCGGCCGCAAGCTGGGCGGCATCCTGATCGAGGCGATCGGCCTGGGCGACCACCGCATGGCGGTGATCGGCATCGGCCTGAACGTGCGGCCCCTGCACCTGGCCGAGCCGGTGGCCAGCCTGAGCGAGATCGATCCGCAGGCCACGCCCATGTCCGCCTTGGCTGCGTTGATGCCGGCCCTGGCGCGAACCCTGCTGCGGTTTGAGCTTGAGGGTTTCGGCGGCTTCGAGTCGGCGTACGCTGGCCGCGACCTCCTGCGCGGCCACCCGGTCGTCACCACCGACACGGCCTGCCCGCGTGGCGACGCCCTGGGCGTGGATGCCGACGGCGCGTTGAGGGTGAGGGACGCCACCGGCGCGGTGCACCGGGTGGTGGGTGGTGAGGTCAGCGTGCGTCCGGCGCCGGACGCGGGCTGAGCGGCGGCGGATCGCGCTCCCGATGCTGCGCCTGCTGGTGGTTGCGCTGGTCCTGGCGAACCTCGCGTTCTGGGCCTGGCACCAGCCACCCATCGCGCAGGCCCTGGGCCTGCCTGGCGCCGAGGCCGGCCGCGAGCCGGGCCGGCTGGCCCGCCAGATCCAGCCCGACGCCGTCCGCATCCTCCCGCCCGAAGCAGCTGGCAGTGCCGCATCTGCGCCGCGGCTCGCCGACACGCCGGCGGCCGGCGGCAGCGCGTCGGCCCCGCCCACCGACACCACGCCGCTCTGCCTGGAGGCGGGCCCCCTGAACGATGCCTCGGCTGCGGCGGCAGCACGCGAATTGGCCCAGGCCGGCGTGCCGGCCGGCGGCTGGGTGGACATGCGGCGGGAGTTGCCCGGCCGGTGGATCCTCTACATGGGCCGCTTCACCGAACGCGAAGCGCTGCAACGCAAGGTCGAGGAGTTGCAGCGCCTGAAGCTGCCTTTCAGCGAGCTCCGGGCACCCGCCGAATTGACGCCCGGCCTGGCGTTGGGCGAGTTCGGCACTGAAGGCGATGCCCAGAGCGGGCTGGAACAGCTGCAGAACCGAGGCGTGCGCACGGCCAGGATCCAGCAGCTGCCGTCGCCAGGCGTCGAGCATCGCCTAAGGGTCGATCGGCTGGATCCGGCAGCAAGGCAACGCCTGTCTGCGCCGAACGCCGGCACCCGATGGCAGCCCTGCGCCGGCCCCTGAAATGGGGCGCCCGGCGCCAGGGATACCCGACGCTGGCCGCGCAGAGACCGCTCAGCGCCTGCTAGCGCGCGAGTGGCGGCGGCGCAGGCTGCAGGCCAACCCGGCCAGCAGCAGCAGGGCCAGGGGCTCCAGCGCACCGCCACCCTGCCCGGCGGGCTCGGCGGGGTCCTGCCCAGCGGCGGCCTCGCGGTCCGGCCCCAGGGCGGCGGCCAGGCGAATCTCGGCGGTATCGATCTGCACGGTGGGCCAGTTCGGCGCCAGGTAGGCGTGGCCGTCGCGCACGGCCTGCGCATAGGCCAGGGCTTGGGCTGCATCGAGCATGCCGGCGCCACAGGTGCTGCGTGTGCACAGGCAGCGCCCCGGGTTGGCGCTGCTGCATTCGGCCACCCAGCGTGAGCGCACATGCGGCCGCGCCGACGCCATCAGGCCCTCGCGCAGCTGAGCCGCGCCCAGGCCGGGGTGCACGGCCAGCATCAGCCCCAGTGTGCCGCTGACCAGGGGAGCGGCGTAGCTGGTGCCGTAGCGCGCTTCGTACGATCCTTTGCCGGGCCTACGGCTGCCGAGGTTGCCGGGGCCCAGCAGCCCGCTGTCGGCCAGCAGGCTGCCCCATGCGCCTCCCGCATCGTCACCTCCCACGGTGGCGATCGCCAACGAGGCACCAAAATTCGAGTAGTTGGCCTTGAAGCCATCGCGATTCAGGGCGGCGACGCCGATCACCTTGGCGCAGTTGGCAGGCCGGGTCGGCGCGCCATGGGCGTTGCCGGCGGCTGCCACCACCACCACGCCATGGGTCCAGAGCTCGTCGATGGCGTCTTGGTACTCGGCGCTGCAGGCTGCCGCGCCGCCGTAGCTGAGGTTGACCACGCGCGCCGGGTGCGGGTTGAGGGGCGCCCATTCGGCACAACCCGGGTCCCCCGCCAGCGCGTCGGCATACCTTCTGCAAACCGCCAGGCCGGCAGCCCAGCGCATGCCGTCGACGATGTCGCGCACCGTCGCGCCACAGGCGCCGGCGATCCGCACTGGCAGGATGCGCGCCGCCGAATCGATGCCGGCGCCACCCAGGCCATTCCCGGTCTGCGCAGCGATCAGCCCGGTCACGGCCGTGCCGTGCCAGCCGCTCGGCTCCACCGAACAGCCCCTGTAACGACCGGGATCGGCGGCCACATCGTCGGCGCTGACCCAGTCGCCAGGGTCGCGCGCGTCGGCATCGCGGCCGTCGCCGTCCCGCGCCGTGCCGCGGCCGTTGGCGGCGTCCCAGTCCGAGACCATGTCGTAGCCGGGCAGCACCCGCGCCGGGTCCAGATCCGGGTGGGATGTCCAGCCGGAGTCGAGCACGGCAATCACGGTATCCGCGTGGCCGATGCTGGTCGCCCAGGCAGTTTGCAGGCCCGGCACGCCGCGCAGGCGCGATTCGGGCAGGTTGCCGTCAGTGCCACTGACCGCTTGCAGCCACCACTGGCCGTCGGGGCCGGCAAAGAGGGGGTCGTCGGGGTTGAGCAGCGCCGACTGAAGGCGCGGCTCGCGGCTGTCTGGCAGCGCCCAGGCGACCTCCGGCCGGGCGGCAAGGCGGGCCTGCCAGCGGGCGGCCTCGGCGGCCGTCCAGGCCTGGCGGCGGCTCAGGCGCCAGGAGGCCCGGCCAGCCGGCTCCAGCACCAGGCCGGCCTCGTGCGCCAGACCGGTTACCGCGAACAGGCTGCGCCAGCGCTTGGCCTGCAGGTGCCGCTGATTCTGTATCTCTCGCGCAGTGAGTGTTCGCTCACGATTCAGACTATGCGCGGGAGCAGACTGCAGGCGGACGATGAGGCCCGCGACTGGCAATGGCGCGGGGGCAGCCGGTGACGCCGAAACGGCCGGCGAAATGGCGAGCCCGGCGAGGGCCATGGTCAGCGAACGGGTCCAGCAGGCCGGCATCGGGTGGGCGCTCTGAGGCAACGCCCACCGCGACATGCAGAAGGCTTGTCTGCTTATCGGCCGGTCGGCACGGAACCCAAGCTCAGGCGGCGCGCCGCCTCCGCAACGCCGCTGCGAGGCCGGCCAGGCCAAGTGCCCACCACGGTGCCAGCGCACCGCCACCGCCGCCCGACGACACCGGTGCCGCCTTGATGCTCAGCGTGCTGCTGGTGCTGGCCACCTGGCCGGCGCTGTCGGTGATGGTCAGCCTGACGGTCACCGAGCCGGAAGCATCAGCCACCAGCGTGGCAGTGGGCTGGTCGGCGGCGCCGCTGAAGTGGGCCGTGCTGGCGCCGGCGGTGATCTCCCATCGGTAGGCGGCAATGCTGCGCCCGGCATCGACCACCGAGCCGGCGCCGCTGAGCGCGATGCTGTCGCCGACCTCCGGGTTGCTTGGCGAGGTGCTGATGGCCGCCGCCAGCGCCGAAGCGGCCACGTCGAACTGCAGCCGCAGTGATGAATTCGTGGCGAGGTCGTCGGCCACAGTCAGCTGGACCACCACCGGGCCGCCGCCGTCGACCCGCAGCGTGGCCCGGTTGGCATTGGTGGCGCTGGTGAACTGTGCATCGCCCGACACCACACTCCAGGCGTAGCTGGCCAGGCTGCGGCCGGCCAATGCCGTCGAGCCCGTGGCGTTGAGGGTGACCGAACGGCCGGCGACCGGCGTTCGGTCGGACACGGTGACCGACGGGAACGGGCCGCTGATCGCCCGGGTCACCGCCGCACCAGCATCGGCCAGGCCAGCGCCGCAGGTGGCCAGCGTGCAGTAGCACTCGGTGTCCTGCGGGGTGTCGCCGGGTACCTGGCAGGTCTGCGACCCGGGGTCGCCGCCGCTGGTGGGGAAGGCGCGGGCACTGGTGCGCAGCGCGCTGGTCACCTGGGCCGGGCTCAGATCCGGGTTGGCCGAGAGCATCAACGCCACGGTACCGGCAACCAGCGGCGACGAGAAGCTGGTGCCCACCGCGGCGTCCGAACCGCCGGTGGTGTACCGGGAGGCGACCGGGCTCTTGACGCCGGAGTTCGAGGTCGACAGCAGCGGGTAGAGGCAGGTGCCGGACTCATTGACGCAGTTGCCGCCGGGCGCGCTGACCACCACCTCGGGCCCGAGATCCGAGTAACCGACCTTGCTGCCGATGTGGCGAACGCCGGCCACCGCGACCACGCCAGGGCAGTTGGCCGGTACGCCGACCGCCAGGCCCTCGTTGCCCGCCGCTGCGACGACGACGACCTGCTGCGCGGCGAGTTCGGTCAGGGCCGCGCGGTACGCGGCCGTGCATTCCCCCGTCCCGCCGAGGCTGAGGTTGAGCACACGCGACGGGTTCGCATTCGGCGCCACACCGCTGACGCTCAGGCCACCCGCCCAGCGCATCGCCGGGATGATGTCGGAATCGTAGCCACCGCACTTTCCGAGCACCCGCACCGGCAGCAACATCGCGTCGCGCGCCACGCCGGCCATGCCCACGCCGTTGCCGGTGATCGCCGCCGCCAGGCCGGACACCTGGGTGCCGTGCCAGCTCGAATTGGCAACGCCGCAATCCTTGAAAGCGTCCGACTTGTTCTCGGCGTCGGTGATCCAGTCGCCGGGGTCGGCTGGATCGGCGTCGTCGAGGTCGCCGTCGTTGGCGGTTGGAATGTCATCGACGCTGTAGCCCACGAAGTCGTACCCGGGCAGCAGCTTGCCCGCCAGGTCCGGGTGGTTGGTGATGCCTGTGTCCAGCACCGCGACGACCTGGCCGGCGCCGGTGGCACGGGACCATGCGGACTCGACATTGATCGACGCCTTCACCTCACCGCCATTGGCGCGCAAGTACCACTGGCCCGCACTGGGCGTGACGGTGGTCAGCCCGCCAGGGTAGCGGGGGTCATTGGGGGCGGCCATTGCGAAGCGGCGGCCATCCACCACCGCCCATTCGACATCCGGGTCGCCAGCCAGCCGTGCGGCCAG
>CAYJEC010000094.1:0-9350 GCA_964369025.1 uncultured Ideonella sp.
GACACCGTCGTAGCCGGCCTCGCGCGCCAGCCTGGCGCAGCGCACGAAGGCGCGGATCTGGCGCTCGATGCCACGCACGCTGAGCTCACGCGGCGTGAACGGCGAGATCGGCGATTGAATGCGCGACGGCGCCACGCAGAACGGCTGGTAGCCGTAGCGCCCGGTGTGCAGGATCTGCAGCGCGATCTTGCCGCCCTCGGCGTGCACGGCGCCGGTCACCTCGCGGTGGCGGCGCGCGGCTCCCGAGGTGGCCAGCGTGCCGGCGAAGGGCTTGGCCCAGCCCTCGATGTTGGGCGCGAAGCCGCCGGTGACGATCAGCCCCACACCGCCCCGCGCGCGCTCGGCGAAGAAAGCGGCCATGCGGGTGAAGTGCTTGCGGCCGTCTTCCAGGCCAGTGTGCATGCTGCCCATCAACACCCGGTTGGCCAGGGTGGTGAAGCCCAGGTCGAGCGGGGCGAGCAGGTGGGGGTAGGGGGTGGCGGTCATGGGGGCTATGCTAGTCGGCATGCCGCACCTTCACGGCCGGCAACCTGCCTACACATTCGGGCAACATGCTGTGCCGACCATCGGCCGCACCGAACAAACCGGAAACCTCAGCGACCATGAACAAACGACACCTGATCGGCCTGCTGGCCGCCCTGCCCCTTGCCTTGCTCTCCGCCTGTGGCGGCGGCAGCGACGGCAACGACGCCAGCGTGCGCCTGGTCAACGCCAGCGCCGGCTACGAATCGCTCGACCTGTACGTCGACGACACGCTGGAAATCAGCAGCATCGATTTCGGTGCCGCCAGTGGCTACACCAATGTCACGGCCGGCGATGTCGACAAGGTCTTCACGGCCGCCGACTCGACCACCACGCTGCTGACCAAATCGGACAACCTCGCTGCCAGCGCCAAGTACACCATCGTCGCCTTTGGCGCGGAAGGCGCGCTGAGGTCCGTCAACTTCGCGGACGACGAAGATGCCGCCAAGAATGGTGAGACCAAAGTCGGCGTCTACAACGCCGCGGTCGGCGCCGGCACCCTGGACATCTACCTGACCGGGGAAGACGAGTCGCTGGAATCCTCTGAACCCATTCACGCCAGCGTGGCGGAGTCGAGCAGCTCGGGCAGCGGCTATGTCGCCGTTGATGCGGGCACCTACCGGCTGCGCATCACGGCGGCCGGAGACACCAGCGATGTGCGCCTGGACCTCTCCGGCGTGACGCTGTCCAGCACCAAGGTCCTGAACCTGGTCACCACGACAGGCAATGGCGGGGTCCTCATCAACGCGATCGGCATCGTGCAGGACGGCGAGGTGACGCCCTATCTGAACACCTACGCCCGAGCCCGCCTGGTGCCGGCCGTGGCCAATGGCGGGCAGGTCGCCGCTTCGCTGGGCGCCACCGAGCTGGCTACTGCCGCCCAATCCCCCAGCATCGGCCTGTATACGCTGGTCCCGGCCGGCACCATGACACTGCAGACTTCGGTGGACGGCACCAACCTGCCCGACCAGTCCGTCACGCTGGCCGCTGGCGCGGACGTGACCGTGCTGGTCACCGGCACCAGCCCGGCCACAGCCACCGCCAGCGTGGTGGCCGACGACAACCGCTTGCCCACGGTGGCCTCGCGCTACAAGCTGCGCCTGGTGCATGCATCTCCGGCTCTGGCCGACAAGTCACTCTCGATGGCGGTGGCCTACACCACGGTCAGCACCGGGCTGGCGTTCGGCGCGGCATCGGACTTCACTGTGCTGCCCACCGGCACGGACATCCAGATCGACGTCTCGGCCCCGGGGACGGGCATTTTCTACAGCAACACGGTCGGCACGTTTGCCGCCAACGGCATCTACACCGTCTTCATCTTCGACTCGGACCACGGCCCGACCGGGGTGATCAGCAACGCCCGCTGACCGGGCCCACGCTCACTGGTACTGGTACGCGCGGCGATCGGGGTCGCCGCCGCGCCAGGCCGGCGTGTTGTCCGCCACCCGCGGCCGGACCGACGAGGCCCGGTCGTGCGTCCCGCCACTCAGCACATGGCGGCCCGGGCCCAGCGTGATGCAGCGCCCCTTGAAGACCGAGTCGGTGCACAGGTCCCACAGGCCGTCGTGCACCTCGACCGCCGACGCCGTGTCGTTGAAACCCAGGCGGCCCAGGAACTGGGTGGGGGCGGTGACCAGCAGGCTGCGGCCGCTGAAATCGCTGTTCTCGTACAAGGTGACGCCGCCGGTCGCCGGCAGGGCCTGGTTGCTGCTGCCGAAAACCGGGCGGATCGACGAGGCCTCGTCGTGCATGCCGCCGGTCAGGCGCTGGCGGCCGGGCTCGAGCACGATGCAGGTTCCGGTGTAGCCGGAGTCCTCGCACAGCTGCCAGCGGCCGCGCCGCACATCCACCGATGAGATGCGGTCGCCCATGCCCAGCTTGCCCAGCGAAGGGATCGGGCCGTTGACGGCGAGCGACTTGCCGCTGAAATCGCCATCGTCGTAGAGCATCACGGCGGCGTCGGCCGTGGTGCCCGGACCGCCGGGCTGGGGGCTGCCGGACAGGCCGGCATCCTTGGGCCGCACCGAGCTGAGCGCGCGCTGAAGTGCGGGCGGCAGGGTGGCGTGCTGGCCGGCCGACAGCGTCAGGCAGCTGCCGCGGAAATCGGCCTCGGTGCAAAGCTCCCAGGTGCCACTGCGCACCACCACCGACAGGGCCTTGTTGTCGAAGCCGTAGTCGGCCAGGTTGGCATTGGCCCGGTCCAGGCCCAAGGCCATGCCCTTGAACTGGGCCTGCTCGTAAAGCTCGACCGGCGCCGCCGAGGCACTGGCCGCGAAGGCGAACAGCAAGGCGGCAGCAAGGGGGGAGGGGCGTGTCGTCATCAGGGGTCTCCTTGTCGCAGCCCCCATCGAGCGGCCTCAGCCGAGCCGGCCGGCCCGGAAGTCCTCCACCGCCTGGAAGATCTGCGCCTGCGAGTTCATCACGAAGGGGCCGTACTGCGCAATCGGCTCGCGCAGCGGCTTGCCGGCGATCAACAGGGCGCGCACCGGCTGGTCGCCCGCCTGCACGCGCACGCCGTCGGATTGCGCATCCGGCGCCATGATGGCCATGCGCTGTACCGGAACGAGCGTGTCGCCGACCGACAACGAACCGCGGTACACGTACACGAACGCGTTGTGGCCCGGCGGCAATGCCTGCTCGAACGATGCGCCGGCGTCCAGGTGCATGTCCAGGTACAGGGGCTCGGTGTGGTCGCGCTGCATCGCGCCGGCGACCTGCTGCCCAGCCGCACCAGCGGTGCCGGCGATGACACGCACGGTCACACCAGGAGCCCGCCATTCGGGGATCTGTTCAGTCGGGATGTCGCGGTACCAGGCCGGAACCATCTTGTCCTTGGCAGGCAGGTTCAGCCAGAGCTGGAAGCCCTCCATCCGGCCCTCCTCCTGCTCCGGCAACTCGCTGTGGATGATGCCGCGTCCGGCGGTCATCCACTGCACACCGCCGTTCTGCAGGAGGCCCTCGTGGCCGGCCGAATCGCGGTGGCGCATGCGCCCGGCAATCATGTAGGTCACTGTCTCGAAGCCGCGGTGCGGGTGGTCCGGGAAGCCGGCGATGTAATCGTTGGCGTCGTCGGAGCCGAACGCGTCGAGCATCAGGAACGGGTCGAGCCGCTGCTGCAGGTCGTGCGTCAGCACGCGGGTCAGCTTGACGCCGGCCCCGTCGCTGGTCGGCTTGCCGGCCACCAGCCGTTCGACACGGCGCGGCTGCTTCAGCGCGGAGGTGAGGGTGGTGGTCATGTCGTGCTCCTGGTGAAGTCGAGAGTCTGCCTGTTTCAGGCGGCGGCCGCTTCGGTATCGGCTACCGCCTGGGCGATCGCGGCGCGTGCGCTGGCCAGGGCCTGGGCTTCCGCGTCCGGGCCCATTGCCAGGCCCTCGGCGTAGATGAAGTGAAGGTCGGTCATGCCGAGGAAGCCCAGCACCGAGCGCAGGTAGGGCACTTGGCTGTCGCTCGGCGTGTCGCGGTAGATGCCGCCCCGGGCCAGCACCAGGTACACGGTCTTGCCGGTCAGCAGGCCGACCGGGCCCCTCTCGGTGTACTGGAAGGTCACCCGGGCGCGGGCGATCGCGTCGATCCAGTTCTTCAGTTGCGCGCTGATGCCGAAGTTGTACATCGGAACCCCCAGCACCACCACATCGGCAGCCTGGATTTCGGCGATCAGCGCGTCGTCCAGCGCCACGCGGGCGGCCTGCTCGGGCGTGCGTTGGCCGGCGGGGGTGAACAGCGCGCCCAGCGCTGCTTCGTCCAACACCGGGTGCGGCGTGCGGGCCAGGTCGCGCACGGTCAGGCTGGCGCCGGCCCGTTCTGCCAGCAGGCGTGTCGACAACTCGTTGGCCAGGCGCGAAGAGTGCGAGCCCTGGTCGTTCTCAAAGACGCGGGCGCTGGAGTTGACTTGCAGGATGTTCATGGCGGGCTTTCTGTTCGGGTGGCGGGCCGGGTCAGGCCCATGGCTCCAATGTATTGACGACTTCGGTCGCGATAAAGCCATACAAATGGACATGATCGTTCTGCTGATGGAACAATGGTGGCCTTGAAACCCCGCCCGGCCGCCTCATGTCGCCCTCCGTGGATCCAAACGACCTGGCCCTCTTCGCCCATGTGGCCGATGCCGGCAGCTTCACCCGTGCTGCCGAGCGATTGGGCCTGCCGAAATCGACGCTGTCGCGGCGCCTGTCGGGCCTGGAATCCCTGCTCGGCGAGCGGCTGATCCTGCGCACCACCCGCCGGCTCACTGTCACCGAGTTCGGCGCTGCGGTGCTGGAGCATGCGCGCCAGGTGGTGGCCGAGGTCGATGGCACATTGGCCTTGGCCCAGCATCGCCAGTCCCGGCCCAGCGGCCACCTGCGCGTGTCGATGCCGGCGGACCTGGCCCTGCTGGCGCTCCGGGATGCATTGGCGAACTTTGTTCGCGCGCAGCCAGCCGTGACGCTTGAGCTGGATCTGTCGCCGCGCCGGGTCGACCTCATCGCCGAGAACTACGACCTCGCGTTGCGCATGGGCGACCTGCCGGACGACACCCATCTGGCCGCGCGGCGGCTGGCCTGGTTCACCGCCGAGCTGTATGCCTCGCCGGCGTGGCTGGCGGCCCACAGCACACCGGCCCACCCGGCCGACCTGACTGCCGCCAACTGCGCGATGCATGCACTGGTCGTCGGCGCTCGCAGCGGCGAGCCCCGGCCCTGGCGGCTGGAGCGCCACGACGACAGCGGCCAGGTGGCCGAGACCTGGCAGGGCCTGCCGGCGCGCCGCACCATCGCCAACGCGCCGGCCGTGTTGATGGATCTGGCGCGGGCCGGTGTCGGCCTGGCCCTGGTGACAGACTTCTTTGCCGCGCCGTTGGTGGCCGCTGGCGAACTGGTTCGGGTTCTGCCCGCCTGGCAGGCCGAGCCGGTGCCGGCCTGGGCGGTGTTCCCCGAGCGACGTTTGATGCCAGCCAAGACCCGCGTCTTCCTGGAGATGCTGGCCACGGCACTGGCGCCCTGCCTCGAACACCGGCCGGCTGCGCTACGCTACGCGGATCGAAACCGGGCGCCGAGGAGCACCGAATGAAAGCGATCTGGAATGGCGTCGTGATCGCCGAGAGCGACGACACGGTGGTCGTTGAAGGCAACCACTATTTCCCGGAGGCGGCGCTGAAGCGGGAGTACACCACCTTCAGCAACCACCGCACCAGCTGCGCCTGGAAGGGGCAGGCGCGTTACCACAGCCTGCTGGTGAACGGCGAGATGAACCCGGACGCGGTCTGGTACTACCCTGAGCCCAGCGAGGCCGCCGCCGAGATCAAGGGCCGAGTGGCCTTCTGGAAGGGCGTTCAGGTCACCGACTGATCTGGCTTATGGCCGAGCCTGCCCTGGGAGCGCTGCACCGGCGCCGCCTGCGCGAGATCTGGCGATCGGCCGGCTGGCCCTGCCAGGACACGATGGAGATCGAGTTGCTGGCGGCCGGCTGGGTCGAGCGGCTGCGTGACGGACACGGCCGCGAGACGCTGCGCGTCACCGATGCCGGCGTCCTGGTGTTGGCTGCCACGCTGAACCGCAACCGCGCCGCGCGCGATGCGCACGAGGCCCTGGTGAGCCGCGTGGCCACCGAGATGCAGCGTGCCGGCCGGGTGGTCTGGCGCGGCCTGACCCTGCGCTCGCCGGTGGCCGATGTGCTGGCAGGCCCCGGTGGGCAGCTGAAGCCGGTGACCCGCTGGGCGATGGCGATGCCGGATGTCTACTCGATCCGCCACACCACGGTCGAAGATTACGTCGAGCCCATCGTGCATGAGGTGAAGGTGCGGCGGGCCGACCTCCTGTCCGACCTGAAGCGCCCGGCCAAGGGCGAGGCGTACCGGGCCCTCTGTGGCGAATGCTGGTATGTGCTGAAGGCCGGCATTGGTGAGCCGGCCGAGATCCCCGAGGCCTACGGCGTGATGTGGGCGCATCCCGTGGCCGGTGCCGAGGGCGCTGGCTTCGGCACGCTGGAGGTGCTGCGGCCAGCCCCGCGGCGGGCGTTCAGGCTGCCGTTCCCGGTCTGGATGGCGCTGGCGCGTGCCACGCCGGTGCGGGCCGATGACGAGCCGCCCCAGGCCGCTCTGGGCGAACCGGGTGAATCCCTGCCCTGAACAGGGTGCGGCCATGCCGCAAAATGAGGGCTTCCCAGAACCCCGCCCGCGATCGGGACGGAGGAGCCGGCGCGCCACGAACGCCCCCGGCCCCTTCACTGTGCGCGGGCCCGACGGAGAACTCCCGTGCCCCTGATGCTGACCCGTCCCGCGCTGGCCGCGGCACTCGCCCTCTCGCTGTGTAGCCTGTCCGTCGCGCCCCGCTCGGCCCTCGCTGCCGGCGCCGCTCCGTCGGTGGCCTGGCTGGAGGCCGCGGCCGACGCTGACGTCGAACGCGCCTTCGCCCAGGGCAAGGCCGAGCGCAAGCCGGTGCTGGTTTATTGGGGCGCGCAGTGGTGCCCGCCGTGCAACCAGCTCAAGGCCACGCTGTTCAACCGGCAGGATTTCATCGAGCGCTCGAAAAGCTTCGTTGCCGTCCACGTCGACGGTGACCTGCCCGGTGCGCAGAAGTTGGGCACGCGCTTCAAGGTGCGCGGCTATCCGACGATGATCCTGTTCAACACCGAGGGCGCCGAGATCACCCGCCTGCCCGGCGAGGTCGACGCGCCGCAGGTGATGAGCGTGCTGCAGATGGGCCTGGCCGGCGGCCGGCCGGTGAAGGCGGTGCTCGCCGAGGCGCGCGCCGGCAAGCCTGTCACCGCCAACGAGTGGCGCATGCTGGCCTTCTACTCCTGGGACACCGACGAGGCTCAGCTGGTGCCCGAGAACGAGCGCGCCGGCCTGCTGGCCCAACTCGCCGCCACCTGCCCGGCTGCGGAGGCCGACACCGCCACCCGCCTGCGCCTGAAGGCCCTGGCCGCCAGCAACGAAGGGCAGGGCGTCAAGCCCGACGCCGCGTTGCGCGAACAGGTGCGCCAGTGGCTGGCCAACGCGTCCATCACGCGTGCCCAGATGGACGTGCTGGTGAACACCGCACCGGAAATCGTCAAGGCCCTGGCCCCACAGGCGGGTGCCGATCGGCAGGCGCTGGTCAGCGCCTTCGACGGTGCGCTGCTGCGCCTGCAAGGCGATGCGACGCTGTCGCGCGGCGACCGCATGAGCGCACTGATCGGCCGGGTCGACCTGGCCCGGCTGGACCAGCCCAAGGACACCCTGACGCCGAAGCTGCCGGCCGCGCTGATCAAGCAGGTCCGCGAGGAGGTTGCCCGTGCGGACAAGGAGATCACCGACGGCTACGAGCGCCAGGCCGTGATCACCGCCGCCGCCTACTTGCAGGGCCAGGCCGGGCTGTGGAAGGAAAGTGATGCACTGCTGAAAAGCAGCCTGGCGAAGAGCCACTCGCCCTACTACCTGATGAGCGGGCTGGCCGGCAACGCCCGCAAGCAGGGCCGCACTGCCGAAGCGCTGGGCTGGTACGAGCAGGCCTTCGCCAAGAGTGTCGGCCCGGCGACCCGCCTGCAATGGGGCGCGGCCTACTTCACCGCGCTGGTGGAGCTGGCGCCCACTGACGCGGCACGCATCGAGAAGACAGCCGCCCAGCTGATCCAGGAGGCCGGCAGCCAGCAAGGCGCGTTCTACGAGCGCAGTGCACGCTCGATGCAGCGGGTGGGCAAGATGCTGGGCACCTGGAACGGCCAGGGCCAGCACCAGGCGGTGGTGGACCGCCTGCGGGATCAGCTCGCACCGGTGTGCGCGAAGCTGCCCGCAGCGGATGCGCAGAAGGCGACCTGCGAGAAGGTGATCAAGGCCTGACGAGCCGAGGATTCAGAACTGCTCAGTGAACATCACGTCGACTTCGGTCGCGTCGCATGCGCTGTCCTGGCTGGCACCGGGCGTGATGATCAGGTAAATGGGCTCGTTGGGAATCATGTTGTTGAAGGTCTTCGAAAAGGCCGTTCCGGCACCGGGCCCGGTGTTCTGCAGGTGACCGCTGGCGACGGTGAAGGGGCCGTTGTCGACGTACCAGTCGACCCCGTTCCCGCACGCCGAGTCCACGTCGGAGAAGTAGGCGAGCATCCTCACTTTGCCGCCAACCACATTCTTCCAGCGAACGATGGCGGCCTTGTTCGAACCTGGCTGCACGGTGACCTTGCCTCCGCTCGAAACGCCGATGAACGGCGTGCCGCCCGCGGATGCGCGCCAGCAGCGCGCTTGCCCTGGTGCCGAGCAGACGGATTCATAGACAGGCATCGTTGCGTAGAGTGTGTCCACATGGAGCCAAGCCATGTCGACGAACATGAAGTCCGGGTTGACGCCGTTGGGGCGCACCAAAGTGTCGCGCGACAGGTTCGAGTAAAGCGCGAAGTGCGTGGCACCCTCACTGACAGTGGCCAGCGCGGTGAGCGCGGCGGTGAGCACGGCTTTCAGGGGCAGGTTGGGCATGGTGGTTCCTTGGTGGTGAAGCGGCTGAGGTGCCGAGCCCGGGATCGGGCCCGACGCATGGGGTACACGGCCAGCGCTCGCTGGAGCCGACATGGCGCTTGGGGCGAGTTGCTAGTCTTTGGTGTTGCTCTGTGAGGTGTTGACGATCGACTGTTCGGTCTTCGCGGCGTTCGGGCCAGCCGGTTTGGTGGGGCTGGAAGCCGCTCCGCTGGCCGGCTTGGCCGGTGCCGCCAACTTGAACTTGAACGCGCCGGTCGGCGGCCGTTGGTCGCTGGCTGCCTTCCAGATGGCTCGTTCGGGTTGGGCGGCTTGTGAGGCGCCCGCCTTGTCGGCAGGGGCTGTCTCCGCTGCCTGCAAGGCGCCCGGCGCCACGCCGATGGAGGTGGCCAGTGCGGCCAGGGTG
>CAYJEC010000095.1:0-5816 GCA_964369025.1 uncultured Ideonella sp.
GCGTGCCGCGCTCGATGTCGCGCGTCATGCCGCCGGTCTGGCGCTCCAGGTGGAAGCGCAGGCTGAGCGCATGAAGGTGGCGGAAGGTCTCCAGCGCAATCTGGCGCGAGGCGCCGTGGGTGGCCTTGGCGAACACCAGCTCGCGCAACTCCGTGAACACGCTGGTGGACAGGCGCAGCGCCGCATAGGCCAGCAGCAGCCCGGCCGGCACCACCAGCAGGCTGCGTGCGTCACCGGACGGCAGCGACAGGTCGTCGACCAGGGTCTTCAGCAACAGCGGCACGCCGAGGTTGGCCACCTTGGCCGCCACCAGGAAGACCAGCGCTGCGCCCATCCGCCAGCGGTATTGCCACAGGTAGGGCAGCAGGCGCTTCAGCGTCGCCCGGTCGGACTGGGCAGCGGCAGCCGCTTCGGGCAGGGGCATGGAGGCCTGGGAAACGGGACGCATCGTGGAAGAATCGACTCAACTACTGCAACAAGACCGAGGACCGCCATGACCGACGCCGCACCCCGCTCGCCAACTGGCAGTGTGCCCCAGAGTGCCGCCGCTGCGAGCACCGCCGGTTTGCCGACCGACAAGGATCTGGTCTTGCGGGTGATGCCCATGCCGGCCGACGCCAATGCCAACGGCGACATCTTTGGCGGCTGGATCATGGCCCAGGTGGATCTGGCTGGTGCGGTTCTGCCCTCGCGCATCGCGAAGGGCCGCATCGCCACCGTGGCCGTCAACGAGTTCGTTTTCAAGCAACCGGTGTCGGTGGGCGATCTGCTGAGTTTCTACGCGACCGTCACCCGCGTCGGCAATACCTCGGTGACCGTCCACGTGGAGGTGTATGCGGAGCGAAACCCGTCGAACCTGCATGTGGTGAAGGTGACTGAGGCCAACGTCACCTATGTGGCGATCGATGCAGCCGGCCAGCCGCGCCAGATCCCGAAACCCTGAGCCGCCCCCCACGCTTGCCTGATTGGCAGCGCCATGCGGTCGTGCTGGAATCGGACGCATGCGTATCGCCCCACTGCAAGCTATCGTCAGGCGGCTTGTCTGCCTTGTCGGCGTCGTGATCTTGGGCAGCGTTTCGGCGCAAGCCGGACCGCTTGCCGAACTGCCGGTGCTGAAGAGCCAGAGCGGGGTGCTCGACGTGCTGGTGGTCGCGCGCGGCGACAAGCTGGCCAGTCTGGGCCGACTCCCGACCACCGCCTGGGTGTACGACATCTGCCCGCGGCCTGCCGACGGCAGTTCGAGCTGCCCCCCCAAGCCGCCCGGTACCAACCTGTACGGCGGCACCCGGCTGGCGCTGCAACCGGGCGACACCCTGCGCATGCGCTTGGTGAACCAATTGCCACCCGCGCTCGACTCCGAGCACGCCACCGATCCCGGCAATGCCTACCTGAGGCTCAACCCGACCAACCTGCACACCCACGGGCTGATCGTCTCGCCGCGCTTCCCCACCAAGGGCAACCCGACCTACGGCGACAACGTCTTTGTGATGACCTTGAACCCGGACAACGGCCTGCCGGGGCCAGGCGATGTACTGCACGGTGATGTCCGCCTTTCCGACACCGAGTACGAGATCAAGATCCCGAACAGCCACCCGGCTGGCCTGCATTGGCTGCATGCCCATATCCATGGCCTGACCGTGAACCAGTTGAGCGGCGGCTTGTCGGGTGTCATCACCATCGGCGACCCGGCCGACTACCTCTGCAAGAACGCCGAATGCAGCGCTTTCCTTAAAAGCCTGCCTGTGCGTCACATCCTGCTGAAGGACACTCAGATCCTCAAGAGCGGCACCCTGCTGTCCGAGCAGCGACCCGATTTTTGCAAGTACAAGCCCAGCGACAACGAAACGGCCCGGCAAGGGTCCTGCGCCGGGGTTCACGGCCGGCCCACCGGCGGTGGCGATTGGTATTTCAGCCTGAACGGCCAGGTCTTCCCTCACATCCCCGTGGCTGGCGGCCAGGGCGAGATCTGGCGGTTGACCACCGGCTCGGCCACCGTGACCTACGACCTTGGGTTGCGTGACGACGCCAGTGGCCGCGACATGGTGGTGCAGGTGTTGTCGGTCGACGGTGTCGCGGTGCAGCCCGACGCTGATGCCACGCCGGCTGAGATGATGAGCATGGGCGGTGCCAAGATCGCATCGGTACCTTGCCCTGGCGACCTGCCGGGGAAGCTGGCCACCAAGCCACTGTGCGCCACCCGCATCCTGATGCTGCCCAGTTCGCGGGTCGAGCTCTGGGTCGCCCACCGCGATGCCCAAGGCCGCCTGGCACCAGCCGGTGCGAATGCCAGCGCCACGCTCTACACCGCAGGCTACAAGACCGGCCCGGCAGGGGACGCGTGGCCCGCGATCGATCTGGCCCGCGTCAGCTTCCGCGGCACGGCCGTGGCCGGCGCACCGCAGGTGCTGGCGGTCACCGGCGACGCCCAGGCCACATTGCGCGACCCACGCCGCCTGGGCGCCGAACTGCAGGCTGCCAACGCAGCGTTCCCGCGTGGGCTGGACTGCCCGGCGCTGGCGCCCGGCCACACGCGACGCATCTTCATGGGCTTCACGCCCGGCGGCTCGGTGGCCTTCGGCCTGGGCTACGAGGAACTGGACGAAAACGGCCAGCCGGTGCCAGGCACCTTCCTCGACATCGCCCCCTTCGACGCCGACCGACCCACCCTCTGCGTGCCTTTGGGCGCCGGCAACAGCCCGGCGGTCGAGCGCTGGGAGATGGTGAACATCGCGGCCGAGGACCACAATTTCCACATGCATCAGGTGAAGTTCAGCCTGCTTTCCCGCGACCGGATCTCCGGCAGGTTGGTGCCCCACCGAGGTGGTGTGCTGCACGACAACGTGCCGGTGCCCCATGCGCAGGGCGATTGCGAATCCGTCTCGGACTGGCGCGCCGGCCGTTGCAGGGCCTATCCGATCACCGTCGAGATCCCGTTCACGGTGGCCGGCGATTTTTCGTACCACTGCCACCTGGGCGAGCATAGCGACAGCGGCATGATGGCGCGCATCCGCGTGCGGGCCACCAGGTGAAACCGGGGGCGGCTGCGTTCGTGCTGGCCGTGGCGGCCGCCTCCGCGGGCGCCGCCGGCCTGCCGGACGTGGCTGGTGTGCAGGCGGCCTATGAAGCGGCCCGCAGCGCGGTGGATGCCGCGTCGCACGCCAACGACCTGGTCATCCAGAGCGCTCGTTGCCAGCCACTGGCGCCGGGCAGACAGGCCGCTGCGCAGGCGGCTTGCCAGATCGATTTCGTTCGGCGGCTGGAACCCGAGGGTCGCCTGTACTTCGAGATCGTCACCCTGGAGGCGCGCAACTCGGGTGCCTGGGAACTTCTGTCCGGCCTGTGCAAGACGCGGCCACCTGTCGCTCACCCAGGCAGATCACCCGCGATCTGATCGGCCAGCGCTGCGGCCCAGTGACGGTACCCCACATGCCCGGGATGAAAGCCATCCTCGGCCATCCAGCCGGGCAACATCGGCCCGGCGGGCATCGGCGGCAGCTCCGCCAGCCGCCGGTCGGGCTGCTTGGACAGATGGCGCTTGAGCGCCTGGTCCAGGCGCGCGGCCTCCTGGCCAAGAACCCAACGCAGCGGTTGCGGCAGCAAGGGGAACCGGCCCATTGGTGGCATGGCAGTGTGCCATGTCCGGCGCACACCGGCGCGCTGCCGGGCATGGCCGTGCAGGTCGTCGAGTGCCCTCAGCCACGGGCCGGCGGGTGCCAGCGCCGTGATGTCGTTGACCCCCAGCACGGCCAGCATCACGTCGGCGGTTTGCAGATCGGGCGTGGCCCGCAGGGCCTCGCAGGCATCCCGGGCCCGGTAACCGGTACAGGCCAGCAGTTGCCAGCTCACCGGCCCGCCCAGGCGTTGCGCGAGCTGCGCCGCCAGCGGTTCGGCCAGCGCCTCGGATTGGGTCGACACGCCGACGCCCGCCGCTGACGAATCGCCCACCACCAGGAGCCTGAGCTTTGGTTGGGCGTGGGGATCACCAACGAGACCTTGTCTGGGGCCCGCGGCCTCCGGCAGGCGCAATGCCGCCCGGCGAACGCGGGCACCCTGCCAGAGCAGGCAAGGCGCCAGCGCCACCTTTGCCGCCCAGTTCATGCCCGAGGCGGATCAGGCGAACTTGGAGAAATCCGGTTGCCGCTTCTGGAAGAACGCCTGGAAGGCTTCCATCGCCTCGGGGCTGCGGAGCCGCTGGCCGAACAACTGCGCTTCCTCGGTGATGGTCTTGAGAATCAGCTCGCGCTGCGGCCCGCGCATCAGGCGCTTGCTGTCGCGCACGGCGCCCGGCGGCAAGGTGTTGAAACGCTCCGCAACGCGGCGCGCATGGTTCACCACCTCGCCGGCCGGCAACGCCGCGTTGGCGATGCCGCCCTCCACCGCGTCGGCCCCGGTGAACGGGTCGCCGAGCAGCAACTACTCCGCCGCCCTGCGGCCACCCATCAGGGCCGGCACGATCAGGCTGGAGGCGAACTCGGGCACCAGGCCCAGGCCGACGAAGGGCATCGCCAGGCGTGCCTCGTCGCTCACATAGACAAAGTCGCAGTGCAGCAGCAGCGTGGTGCCGATGCCGACAGCCGCCCCGGTGACCGCAGCAACGACCGGCTTGTCGCTGTTCACCAACGCCTTCATGAAGCGGAAGACTGCCGACTCCTCGCTTTGCGGCGGGCGCTGCATGAAGTCCTCGATGTCGTTGCCCGAGGTGAAGATGCCGGGCTGGCCGGTGATGAGAATGGCGCGAACCGCCGCGTCGCCCTGGGCGGCCTCAATGGCATCGGCCATGGCCTGGTACATGGCCTGGGTCAACGCGTTCTTCTTCTCGGGCCTGGCGATCTCCAGGGTGGCCACGCCATTCAGTGTGGCGATCTTGATGGACATGGGGTCTCCTGCACGGATGGTTGGCCGATTTTGACAGCGCCAGCCGCCAAACCGTAGCGAGCGCCCTGGGGAGCGCTCTCCAACCCCACCTCAGCCCTTGCCGTCAGGCGCCGAAGGGGCCACCGCTGGCTGTGCCGGCAGCGGCTTGCTGCTGGCGTAGCGGGTCACGAGCTCGTAGCTGTCTGCGGCCTTGCGCCGCCACACATCGACCACGAACTGCTCCTGATCCTGCAAACGGAGCCGGAAACTGGCGATGGCCAGATCGCCCCGGTCATGCACGGCCATGTCGGTGATCACCGCCGGTCCGGGCGCGCGCATCTCGCTGACCTTGAGCCACTCGTCACGCGGCACCGGCACGCCCGGGCTGGCCGCGTTGCGTTGCTCGAAGTCGGCGGTGATCAGCTTGTCCAGGGCCGCCTTGTTGCCGGCGCGCAGGGCGTCGACGAGGTCGTATTCCAGGTCGCTGAAAACCTTCACGAAGCGCGTCATGGTCACGACACGCCCGCGCGGTACTGGGGGTGGTGCTTCTGCCGCCGGCTTGGCAGGCGCTGGCTTGGGCGCCTGGGCCCAGGCAACGGCCCCCGCCCACGGCAACGCGGCGCTGACCAGGATCAGCGCCGCGTTGCGGACTGGCTTCAACAGCGCAGCCCGCTGCATCAAGGGTATTGCATCGAGCAGTAGCCGCCGGAAGCATTGACCCAGTTCTGCTGGATCATGAACTGGCGCGCACCCCAGGTGACGTTGTACTGCGAGCCGTTGGCGGCGGTCTGGGTGGCACCGAAGGTCCAAGAGCACTTGTCGGCGTTCTCCATGCCGGTGGAGTTCTGGTACCAGGCATACGGGCCCGTGCCGACATCCGGATCGGTGGCCGCCTCGACCAGCTCATGCATGATGACGCTGTTCATGCCAACCAGGGCGTTGCGGCCGATGCGGCAGCCATG
>CAYJEC010000095.1:5826-9340 GCA_964369025.1 uncultured Ideonella sp.
CACACCCGGGTTGTTGTTCGGGCTGGTGTTTTGGACGGCGCAGGAGTTGATGCAGCGCGCGGCGTCACCGACGAACGAGTACTTGATGTCCGAGCCCAGGATGGTGGCATTGGAGTGCCAGCCGCAATAGGCCGTGCAGAACCCGGAGGTCGCATTGACGTCCTTGGTGGTCAGCACGAAGTACACGCCCTTGTCGTCCTTGGGCAGGGCGGCCGAGCTGATCGCGTTGGTGACCAACTGCTTGATGGCGGCATCCGACAGTGCCGATCCCAGCGACTTGTTCACGTCGTCGATCTGGCCCTTCAGAACGACCTTGTTGCGAACGTATTGGGCCGGGTCGTTGTTCTGGTAGTAGGTGGAGTTGATGTTGTAGTACGGCGTGCCGGTCACGTTCTTCAGCATGTCGACCACGATCTGCTTGCCACCCGGGCTCTGGACGGCCCAGTTGCCGTACCAGATGATGTAGACCTTGACGCCCTTCTTGGTGGTGCCCATCACCGGGCCACCGTGGTAGTCGATGCCGTTGGCCTGCGGGCCGATGACGTCGCCCAGCGCATGGCCCAGGTTGACTGGCACGCCATAGCCCTTGCCGGAGGGAACCAGGCGCTGACCCTGGGCCGCTTCGGTGGCCTGTTGGGCCTTGTCGCGGGTGGTGGCCGCCTGGGCGGTGGCAGCGAGGCCCATGGCGAGGGCAGCGGCGACCCAGAGGGTCGAGTGACGAGCGTGCATGCGGAATCTCCAAAGATTCGAAGGGGCCAGCTTGCCCGGGTAGGGCAAGCCGATGATCCCGACCCGCCGGAGCGTTGGTTGCGGCGCCGAGTCAGTCCAGCGACTGTAGGAACAAAACCCGATGAACTTCAGGGTTTTTCGGATTCAAACAGGGGACAGGGTTACCCCTGAGGTGGCCCTCGCTTGCCGCCTCAGACCGCCTCAAAAATGCCGGCCGCGCCCTGGCCGGTGCCCACGCACATCGTGACCATGCCGTACTTCAGCTGCTTGCGGCGCAGCGCGTGCACCACGGTGGCGGCACGGATCGCACCCGTGGCGCCCAGCGGGTGGCCCAGCGCGATCGCGCCGCCCATCGGGTTGACCACCGCCGGGTTCAGGCCGACGGTGCGGATCACCGCCAGCGCCTGGGCGGCGAAGGCCTCGTTCAGCTCGATCCAGCCCATGTCGGCCAGGCTCAGGCCGGCGTTCTTCAGCGCGGCCGGGATGGCCTCGATCGGGCCGATGCCCATGATCTCGGGCGGCACGCCGCGGCTGGCGAAACTGACGAAGCGAGCCAGCGGCTTCAGCCCGAACTGCTTCACCGCCTTTTCGCTGGCGAGGATCAGGGCGCCGGCGCCATCGCTGGTCTGGGAACTGTTGCCGGCGGTCACGCTGCCTTTGGCGGCAAACACCGGCCTCAGCTTGCCCAAGCCTTCGAGTGACGTGTCGGTGCGCGGGCCTTCGTCCAGGTTCACTGTGCGGGTCTTCAGGCTGATCTCGCCCGACTCCAGGTTGGGGAAACGCTCGACCACGTCGACCGGGCAGATCTCATCCCCAAACTCGCCGGCGGCCTGTGCGGCCAACGCCTTCTGGTGCGAGGCCAGCGCAAAGGCGTCCTGGTCCTCGCGGCTGACCTTCCACTGCTGGGCCACCTTCTCGGCGGTCAGGCCCATGCCGTAGGCGATGCCGACGTTCTCGTCCTTCAGGAACACGTTCGGGTTGAACGAGGGCTTGACCCCGGTCATCGGGATCATGCTCATGCTCTCGGCGCCGCCGGCGATCATCACGTCGGCCTCACCGACGCGGATGCGGTCCGCGGCCATCTGAACCGCCGACAGGCCGGAGGCACAGAAGCGGTTCACGGTGATACCGCCCACAGAGTTGGGCAGGCCGGCCAGCAGCGCGCCGATGCGCGCCATGTTGGCGCCCTGCTCACCCTCGGGCATGGCGCAGCCGATGATGGCGTCCTCGATCGCCTTCGGGTCGAGCGTCGGCACCTGGGCCAGCGCGGCCTGGATGGCGTAGACCAGCAGGTCGTCGGAGCGGGTGTTGCGGAAGTAGCCACGGCCGGATTTGCCGATCGGGGTGCGGCTGGCGGCAACGATGTAGGCGTCTTGAACTTGCTTGCTCATGGTGTGGTGTTCCTCGCTCAGTTGCGGACCGGCTTGCCGGTTTGCAGCATGCCCATGATCCGTTCCTGGGTCTTGGGGTTGTCGAGCAGACTGCAGAAGTGCTTGCGCTCGAGCGTCATCAGGTATTCCTCGGTGACCAGGGTGCCCGCGTCGACTTCGCCGCCGCAGACCACATCGGCGATCAGGCTGGCGATGTGGAAGTCGTGCGCGCTGATGAACCCGCCGTCGCGCATGCCGACGAGGCTGGCCTTGATGGTGGCGATGCCCATTCGGCCCGCCACCGGGATCTGGCTCCGGGCCGGCGCGCGGTAGCCGGCTTCAGCCAGGCCCATGACCTGGCTGATGGCCACGTGAAGCAACTCGTCCTTGTTCGGCACGATGACGTCGCCATCCTGCAGGTAGCCGAGCTTCCTCGACTCCAGCGCGCTGGTGCCCACCTTGGCCATCGCGGCGGCCTGGAAGCCTTCCTTGATGAAGTTGAGCAGATCCGAGCCCGGGCCACTGGCCGCGTTTTCGGCGCCGCGGCGCGCGATGTAGGTCAGGCCGCCGCCACCCGGCAGCAGGCCCACGCCCACTTCGACCAGGCCGACATAGGTCTCCATCGAAGCCACGCGCTTCGCGCAAGCGACGGCGATCTCGCAACCGCCGCCCAGCGCGATGCCGCGCATGGCCGCCACCACCGGCACGCTCGCATAGCGAACGCGCAGCATGGCGTCCTGCAGTTTCTTGATCTCGGGCGCGATGCCCTTGCTGCCCATCTTCATGAACACCGGCAGCAGCACCTCCAGGTTGGCGCCGGCCGAGAACACGTCGTCGGGTGACCAGATCACCAGGCCCTGGTAGTCGGCCTCAGCCAGCTCGACGGCCTTCAGCAGGCCCTCGGTGACCGCGGGGCTGATCAGGTGCAGCTTGCAGGTGATGGTGGCGATGAGCACCCGGCCGTCCAGCGTCCAGACGCGCACGTCGTCGTTGCGGTAGACCTCGGTGCCTGCCTTCAGCGGGTCGGCGGCGCCGCTGCCCAGCACGGCCTCGGGGAAGTGCTGGCGGGCGTACACCGGCAGCGCCGAGCGCGGCAGGTAGGTGCCCGTCGCGGCGGACCATGAGCCCTCCGGCGTGTGCACCCCCGTGCGGCCGTCGAACACCCAGGCCGGCAGCGGCAGGTTGCACAAGGCCTTGCCGGCCTCGATGTCTTCCTTCACCCAGGTAGCCACCTGCTGCCAGCCGGCCTCCTGCCACAACTCGAACGGGCCCTGCTTCATGCCGAAGCCCCAGCGCATCGCGAAATCGATCTCGCGGGCCGAGTCGGCGATGTCGGCCAGGTGCACCGCCACGTAGTGGAAGCTGTCGCGCAGGATGGCCCACAGGAACTTCGCCTGCGGGTTGCTCGATTCGCG
>CAYJEC010000096.1:0-9330 GCA_964369025.1 uncultured Ideonella sp.
CTGCACGATCGCCCGCCCCAGCGGCCCCGCCACCTCGCGCAGGAAGGCGCTGAAATCCACGTGGGCCGCGTCGTCGGCGCGGTCGGAGATGCTGCGCACCACCGCCAGCGGAATGTTGAAGGCATGGCAGACCTGGGCCACCGCGGCGCCCTCCATTTCCACCGCCAGCGCGTCGGGCAGGGCGGCGCGAAGGGCAGCGCTTTCCGCCGCGGTGGCCACGAAGCGGTCGCCGCTGACGATCAGCCCGCGGTGCAGCGCGCCGCCATGGCCGGCTGGTGTGGCCAAGGCGGCCTGGGCCCCGCGGGCCACGGCGTCGCTGAAGGCGGGGTCGGCATGAAACCGTGACAAGCCGGTCAGCGGCACCTCGTGGCGCGGGAACAGCGGCGAGGCGTCCATGTCGTGCTGCAGCAGGGCGTCGGCCACCACCACGTCACCCACCTTCACGCCCGCACCCAGGCCGCCGGCCACGCCGACGAAGAGCATGCGATCGACCCGGTAGTGGCTGGCGAGCAGCGTGGCGGTGATGGCGGCCGCCACCTTGCCGATGCCGGCCAGCACGGCCACCACCGGCTGGCCGCCGAGGTGGCCGATCCAGAACTCGCGCCCGCCGACGTGCTCGGTGGTGGCGCCCTCGATGGCCGGCAGCAGCGCGGCCAGTTCGTCGCGCATCGCGGCGATCAGCGCCGTGCGCTGGCCGGCCGCCGTCACGGGTAGGTTGCCAGCACGCTGTCGATCCACGGGCCCATCACCGCGCCCACCTTGCGGTAGCCGCCCGGGGTGAGGTGGATCTCGTTGACCCAGTCGCCCGAGACGCCGGTGGTGCCGGGCTTGGCGGGAGCCACCGGCACCAGCGTGGCGCTGTCGAACACGTGGACGTGCGGCAACTCCTGCCCGGCCTTCAGCCACAGGCGGCGCAGGCGGTCGAACAGCAGGTCGGCCACGCCTTGCCAATCGGCCTCGGGGATGCCGTAGTCGACCATCGCCGGGTACAGCCAGCCCTTGGCGGCACCCACCGTGCCCGAGGGCCGCACCACCGGCGGGCTGTAGGTGTGCAGGAACAGCGGGCGGCCGGCGCTGGGGCCCTGGTCGCGGCGGGTCACCAGATCCTCCAGGTTGATGCGCAGATAGCTGGCCAGCAGATCCCAGCCGGCGTCGCTCAGGTAGCGCTCCGGCCCGGTGACACCGGGGTGGACGGTGGCGGCCTCCTCCGGTGTCAGCAGCACCCGCGCGTCCAGCGGCGCCGGGCTGCCGTCCGCATTGACAGCACGGTGCTGGGCCGCATCGATCAGGTCGTTGCCGCCGGCCGACAGGATGATGGCTTCCCAGTAGCTGGCGAAGTTCTTCTTGCGCAGCAGCTTGTCGAAGTAGGGGTCGTTGATGTTGTGCCCCATCTGCTGCAGCGTGTCGCCCGGGTAGGCGCAACTGATGATCACCGTGCTGGGGCCGAACTGCTGTTGGTAGAGCAGGTTCGAGACCTGCGGCAGGTTCAGTGCGCCGATGGTGAACCAGGAGTCGCCCTCGGCCAGGAAGCGCCGGCCGAACTCGTCCAGCTTCAATTGCAATTCGGGGCGGAACATCCAGTCCGCCGGGTAGACCGCAGGCTTGTTCATGGCGCGCTCCTTCGTCGTGGTGGGCGACATGATTCTGCAACGCCTGGCGGCCTCTGCGGTGCGGCCGGCGTACTTCAGTCTGGGGAGGCGTGCCGGGCCTGGGCTACCATCACCGGGCCAGCGCGCAATGCGCCGGCAGCGTCGCTCGGACGGTTCCGGGCGCTCACGTTGAAAGTTCACCCATGAGCTCTGCCTCCCAGGGTCAGCGCCGCTTTGCGCGCATCGACCGCCTGCCTCCCTATGTCTTCAACATCACCGCCGAGCTGAAGCTCGCGGCGCGCCGCCGTGGCGAGGACATCATCGACCTCAGCATGGGCAACCCCGATGGGGCGACCCCGCCGCACATCGTGGCCAAACTGGTCGAGGTGGCCCAGCGGCCGGATACCCACGGCTACTCGGCCAGCAAGGGCATCCCGCGGCTGCGCCGTGCCATCAGCCACTGGTACCGCGAGCGTTACGGGGTGGAGATCGACGCCGACCGCGAGGCCATCGTCACCATCGGCAGCAAGGAGGGCCTCGCCCACCTGATGCTGGCCACGCTGGACCGTGGCGACACGGTGCTGGTGCCCGACCCGAGCTACCCGATCCACATCTACGGCGCAGTGATTGCCGGGGCCGACATCCGCTCGGTGCCCAACGTGCCGGGGGTGGATTTCTTTGGCGAGCTGGAGCGCACCATCCGCGGCAGCTACCCCAAGCCCAAGATGATGGTGCTGGGCTTCCCGAGCAACCCGACCGCGCAGTGTGTGGAGCTGGAGTTCTTCGAGAAGGTGATCGCGCTGGCGAAGAAGCACGACATTTTCGTGGTGCACGACCTGGCCTACGCGGACATCGTGTTCGACGGCTGGAAGGCGCCCAGCATCATGCAGGTCAAGGGCGCGAAGGACATCGCGGTCGAGTTCTTCACCCTCAGCAAGAGCTACAACATGGCCGGCTGGCGCATCGGCTTCATGGTCGGCAACCCGGATCTGGTGGCCGCGCTGGCGCGCATCAAGAGCTACCACGACTACGGCACTTTCACGCCGCTGCAGGTGGCGGCGATTGCGGCGCTGGAGGGTGACCAGCAGTGCGTCAAGGACATCGCCGCCACTTACCAGAAGCGGCGCGACGTGCTGGCCAAGGGCCTGGTCGAGGCCGGCTGGCCGGTCGAGGTGCCCAAGGCCTCGATGTACATCTGGGCCAAGATCCCGCCGGCCTATGCGCCACTCGGCTCGCTGGAGTTCGCCAAGCAGTTGCTGGAGAAGGCCAAGGTGTGTGTGAGCCCCGGCATCGGCTTCGGCGACCATGGCGACGACCATGTGCGCTTCGCGCTCATCGAGAACGAGAGCCGCATCCGCCAGGCCGTGCGCGGCATCAAGGCGATGTTCCGCGCGGACGGCGCCAGCGGCTGAACCCCCGGTGCCGTCTGCCGCTCAACCGGCGGCCGGCACCGTGCCCTCGCTTCGGAGCGTGTCGAAGCTCGCCAGGTGCTTGCGCAACTGCCATCGCACCAGCAGCCCGCTGACCACGGCCTGCAGCAGCACCGTGGCCACCGACAGGTACCAGACGTGCCACAGCGCGAAGCCGGGCTGCTGCGACAGCCACACCGCCGGCACGATGAAGGTCACCAGCCGGGTGGCGGTGCTGGCCATGCCAGGCCAGGTGTTGCCCATGGCCTGGAAGATGCCTGAGCAGGCAAAGACAAAGCCCATCGCGACGAAGTTGGTCGAGACGACGGTCAGGAAGTCCGAACCCACAGCCGCCACCGCCGGGTCGCTGGCGAAGGCGCCCACCATTTGCTGCGGCAGCAGGTGGCACAACACGGCCAGCATCAGCATGATGCTGCACTCCAGGACGATGCCTTGCTTGAGCGTGTCGCGCACCCGGTCGGCGCGCCGTGCGCCGAAGTTCTGTCCGGCCACCGCCGGCACCGCGAACGCGATCGCCATCGCCGGCAGGAAGGCGGCCTGCATCACCCGCATGCCAATGCCGAAGCCGGCCTGCGCCTCGGGGCCGAAGCCGCGGATCAACCAGTAGATGGCCGAGGTGTACACGAACATCAGAAAGAACTCGCCGCCCGCCGGCACGCCGATCTGCAGCAGCGGCCGCCACACTGCCCAGCGCGGCCACAGCGCCTTCACGTCGAGCGCCACGTAGGACTCGAGCTTGACGAAGTAGCCGATCATCAGCAGCACGCCCACCGCCACCGACAGGCTGCTGGCCAGGCCGGCGCCCATCACCCCCATCGGGTGGCCGGTGCCCCAGCCGGCGATCAGGACCGGGGCCAGCACGATGTTGACCAGCACCGTGGCCACCTGCACCACCATGCCCGGCATCGCGATGCCGGTGCCCCGCATGGCCGAGCCCATGGCCGCCATCGGGAACTGCAGCGCCAGCCCCGGCAGGTACCACCAGAGGTAGCTGCGCCCTGCCTCGGCAATGGCGTCGCCCGCACCGAGCGTGCGCATGTAGGGATCGATGCCGACCATCCCCAGGCCCAGAGCGAAGAGCGTGCAGGCCAGCGCCAGGCCCAGGGACTGGTTGAACACGAGGTTGGCGCGCGGCTGGTCCTTGGCGCCCACAGCGTGCGAGAGCAGCGCCACCGTGCCCACGCTCAGCATCTGCGTCAGCGCGATCACGATCATCACCGCGTTGCCGCCCGCCGAGACGCCGGCGATCGCCGCGCTGCCGATGCGGGAGACGAAGTACAGGTCGACCAGGAAGTAAAGCGTCTGCACCAGCATGCCGACGGCGATGGGCGCGGCCATCGCGAGGATGTGGCCGCGAATCGAGCCCTGGGTCAGGTCTTTCATGGGTCCTTCCCCGGTCGCTCAGAAGTGCGTGGTCAGCGCGTCGACGACGGTGTAGCTCTCGTCGACCACCGCCATCCAGCGCCATTTGTCGAAGGTCGTGCAGGGGTGCGAGATGCCCAGCGCCACGCGGTCGCCCACCTGCAGGCTGTCACCGGCGCCGTTCAGCTTCAGGTAGGCGTGCTGGTCGTTCATCTTGTCGATGGCCCAGGCAGATGGCGCGGCGCTGGCGTGGCGTTCACCGGCACGGGCCACCTTCACCGGCACCGGCATGCCCCAGTCGGCCGAGGCGTCGCGCTTGCCGGCGCCCAGGATCGCCAGGCCCGGCTCGGGGCAGGACTGCACCACGCACCAGACCTCCAGCGCCGCGCGCAGGCCACTGGCGTCGGCGCAGCCCAGGCGGCGGTTCACCGCCTGCACGAAGCGGCGGTAGGCGCCGTCGTCGTGCGTGACATAACAACCCGAGCGCAGCAGGGCTTGCACCGGGCGGGCCGTTTGCAGCGGGCGCAGGCCCCGTGACACCAGATCGAACACCGCCGAACCCCCGGCGCTGACGATGATGTCGTCGGCCTCGAACAGCGACTCGGCCTCGGCCGCTGCCACCAAGGCGTGCAGGCGCCCCATCAAGCCGTCGACCAGGGCCGCGTCCCCGGCGTCCTCACCGGAGGCCCACAAGCCTTCGTAGGCCTCCACTCCCGCCAGCCTCAAGGCCGGGCTGGCGTGGATGCGCCGCGCCAGAGCCAGCGCGGCGGCGTCGTCACGCACGCCGGTGCGCCCGCCGGGCATGCCCAGTTCCACCAGCACCTCGAAAGGCACTGCCGCGCCGGTGGCCTCGATCAGCGCCACCTGCTCGAGCGAATCGACCAGGAACGGGGCACGCAAGGCCGGACAGCCCCGCATCAGCGCCGCCAACGCCGCCAGATCCGCCGCCTGCAGCACCTGGTTGGCGATCAGCGCCCGCCGCACCCCGGCGGCCACGCCGACCGCCAACTGCTGCACGTTGGCGAAAGTGATGCCCCAGGCCCCGGCCGCCAGCTGCGCCTGGAAGAGCTGGGGCGACATGGTGGTCTTGCCGTGTGGGGCGAAGCCGATGCCTGCCCCGTCCACCAGGCGCTGCATCCAGCCCAGGTTGTGGGCGAGTGCCTCGCGGCGAATCACGGCCAATGGCAGGGGCAGGTCTCCGGCCATCAGGTTCCAGCCTTGTGCGCCCACCTGTGATCGCCGCATCGGCGGCGCAGCAGGCGGGTAGCCCTTGAAGCGGACGGGGTCCAGCAGCGGGTCGAGCAACTCGTCCATCAGGTCATTCGACCACAGGCGGCTGGATGGCGCCGACATCGATTCGCCACACGCCGTGGTCAGAATGCGATGTTCCCGTTACTCCGGATCAGTTGCCGCGTGCACACGTCTCGTCTCTTGTTGATGGTGGCCACTCTGGCCGCCGCCTTGGCCCTGGCGGCTTGCGCTGCCGCGCCGACACCGCCCTGGGTGCCGTTGGCGCAGCACGGCGAGTGGGTGGTCGTGGCGATCGATGGTGTGAGGGCCGGCTCCGAGCCTCCAACGACGCTGCAACTGCGCAGCGATGGGCGCCTGAGCGGCCGAACCGCCTGCAACGGCTACTTCGGCAGCTACCAATGGGAGGGCGAAACCCTGTCGGCCGGCCGGTTGGCCACCACCCGCCCGGAGAGGACGCCAGAGACCGTGGCCACGCCAGCCATCGCCACCACGCGCATGGCGTGTACGCCCACCCAGATGGCGGACGAGCGGCGTTTCCTGGGGGTTCTGGAGCGCGTCAACGCCTGGCGGTTGCAGGAAGACGGCAGCCTGCTGCTGCGTGCCGGCGACGAGCACAGCATCCTGGTCCAAAGGCGCTGACGCCGGCGACTTCAGTGGGGGTGGCCCTCGGCGGCCACCGGCTCCGGGTCGACGCGAAGGGCCCAGATCACGCCCGCCACCAGCAGCGCTATGCCGGCCAGGGTGCTGGGCTGCGGCCAGGCGCCGCGCAGCCCGTAGGCGTAGGCCAGCGCCGACAAGGTCTCGAAGACGATCAGCTGGCCCACCAGCGTGGTGGGCAGGCGCTGGCTGGCTTCGTTCCAGCAGAGTGTGCCCAGCCACGACGCGAACAGCCCGATGGCGAACATCAGGCCGATGTAGGCCTCGGGGCGGGGGCCGAAGGGCATCACCCAGGGGGCATCGGTGGCGGCGAAGACCACCCAGGTGCCGGCAAAACCCAGCGCGGCCATCGGCAGCGTGGCGATGCCCTGCGCCGTGGCCCAGGTGCGCGGGCTGCGGTCGGCATGGGCGCGCAACCAGTCGGCATTGCGGATCGGGTACCAGGTCCAGCAGGCCACCGCGCCCACGGCCAGCAGCGCGCCCAGCGCGTAGCGGCCCAAGTCGGCGTCGGGGTCGGCGCGCAGATGCGCCAACTCGACCTGGTTGACCAGCGAAATGCCGGCGGCGATCAGGGCGAGCGAGGGCACCAGCTTCAGCCAGGGCAGCTTGCCGTCGCGCTTCGCGTCACGCAGGTTGGAGGTGATGGCGATGACCACCGGCAAGGTGCCGATGATCATCGTCGGCAGCGGGCCGCCGGCGCGTTGGATGGCGGAGGCCAGGCACAGGTAGTAGACGAGGTTGCCCACCAGCGAGAGCTTGGCCGCCTCGGCCCAGTCGGCGCGGGTCAGCCCCCGCAGGTTGGCACGGTCCAGCCAGGCCAGCGGCAGCGCGATCAGGCCGAAGGCCAGGTAGCGGCCGAAGGACAACATCGCCGCCGGGTAGTCGGCCAGCAGCAGCGGGCCGACGAAGACCAGCCCCCACATCAGGCCGGCTGCGAGGGCGAAGAAGGTTCCTGTCCACATCAGGGCCGCAGCTTAACCGCGGCCCTGACCGCAGCCCGTCACTTGAAGGTGAACTGGGCGCTCAGGTAGACGAAGCGGCCGCGCGGGTCGGTGTAGCTCGGGTCGTAGCCCGACAGGAAGTACCAGGCCTGGTTGGAGAAGGGCGGCGGCGTGTCGAACAGGTTCTGCACGCCGGCACGCAGCTTCCAATCCTTGCTGACGGCCCAGCTGCCCGACAGATCCCACAGCGAGTAGGCCTTGACATGGTTCTTGGCGACCACCGTGCCGCTGTCGGTGTCGATGGCCGAGTTCTGGTCCTCGTAGCCCGACAGGTAGGTGTTGCCCAGTGTGGCGCCGAAGGGGCCGTACTCCCAATCCACCGTCAGGCGATGGCGCCAGCGCTGCACCACGCCGTCGGTGACGAAGCGGCCCAGGTTGCTGATGAAGGGGTCGCCGTTGCCTGTCTGCTGCTTGGAGACCAGGGCCAGCGTGCCACGCAGGCCGACTGCGAAGTTGCCGAGGCCGGTCTTGAGGCCGGTGATGTTGAGCTCCATGTCCAGGCCCGAGGCCTTCATCGCGCCTCGGTTTTCCTTGCGCAGGTCGATGTAGCAGATGGTGCTGTCGTCGTCAGGCTCCTCGCCGCAGGTGTCGATGAAATCCTGGTTGCCGTTGCGCGGGTCGCTGTAGCGGTGAACCAGGCCGCTGTACTTGTCCAGGTTGGCCAGGATCACGTCGTCGCCCAGGGTGCTGATCAGATCCGACTTGCGGATGTCCCAGTAATCGACACTGAAGCTCCAGTCGCGCGCGGGCTGGATGACGGCGCCGAGCGAGAACTGGCGCGAGCGCTCGGGCTTCAGGTTCGGGTTGCTGAAGCGGTGGGTTTCCCAGTTGTCGGCGCAGAAGGCCAGATCGTTGTCGTTCTCGGCCATGCACACCGGGTCGGGCAGGGTGGCGGTGGAGCCGACCACCGTGGGGCGGTAAAGATCCGACAGGCTCGGAGCGCGGAAGCCTGTGCCGGCGGAGCCCCGCAGCATCAGCTCGGGCATGGGCTGGAACCGCAGGCCGACCTTGGGGTTGGTGGTGCTGCCCACGCCCTGGTAGCGGTCGTGCCGCGCGGCGAGCTGCAGCTGCCAATCCTTGGCGAAGGGCACCAGCAACTCGCCGTACACCGCCGCCACCTTGCGCGAGTTCTTCGTCGGTTCGGTCTCGCCTGCCACGAAGTCGCCGTTGATGTTGTCGCTGGCGTACAGCGCAGACGGCGTGTAGGTGGTTTCTTCGCGCCGGAACTCCCCGCCAACGGCCATCGCCATGTCGCCACCGGCCAGCTTCATCAGCGAGCGGCTGGCCTTGAAGTCCACCGAGTCCATGGTGCCGGTGGCCCGGCGCACGGTGTCGTTGACCTGGATGGTGTCGTAGAAGGCCTTGTTGGCGGCGGCGTTCTGGCCGAAGACATTCACCACGCCGCTGCTGATCGCGTCCTGCAGTTCCTGCCACAGCAGGTAGCCGTGGGTGTCCTTGTCGGCGACCTTGTTCACCGCGTGGGTGAGGCCGATGTCGAAATCCCAGCCCGCCCAGGGGCGCGAGTAGCCCAGCAGGTAGCGCTCGCCGGTGCTGGTGAGCTCGCTGGTGCGGCGGCCGGCCTCGGGCAGCCGGGCGCGGACCAGGATCTCCTGGTCGACCAGCTCGTCCTGCTGATCCAGGCCGACGGCCACGAACTCGGGCACCATCGACGCGTCGAGGAAGCCGGTGGTGCGGGCCGAGGAGCCCACGTAGTAGGTCTTGGCCTGGCTCAGTGCGACCTCGCCATAGAGCTGCCCGCCGCCACCCAGGGCCAGCACGCCGCGGCCCAGGAAGCTGGCCTTGTCGGAGCGCGGGTACAGCTCGGTGTCGCGCATGTAGTCGTAGGTGCAGCCGTCGCCGCCGCCGATGCCGTTGGGCAGGTACTGGTTGGCCGGCGGGTTGCAGTCGGGCCGGCTGAGGTTGATCGTGCGGCTCTCGATGGGCTTGCCGTTGATCAGGAACCCGTTTTCCACCAGGTAGTCGAACTGGTCGCTGCCCAGCCGGATGTTGGCGGGACTGGTGTAGCCCGACAGCAGGTGC